>DAINND010000089.1:0-10477 GCA_036736065.1 Ilumatobacteraceae bacterium | reverse complement strand
CGGCGCAGTTCCGCGTGGTCCTGCTCGGCGGCAGCCGCCCGCCGAGTGAGCGACCACCCAACGTCATCGCCACCTATGGCTCGACGGAGACCGGCAGCGGCGTGGTCTACGACGGCCGACCGCTCGACGGAGTCGAGGTCCGCATCGCCGACGACGGCGAGATCCTGGTGCGCGGGCCGATGCTCATGCGCGGCTACCGGAACGGCGGGTCTCCTCTCGACGCCGAAGGCTGGCTGCACACCGACGACGTCGGTTCGTGGACCACCGACGGGCGTCTGCACGTCGACGGACGCCGCGGCGACATGATCGTGACCGGCGGCGAGAACGTCTGGCCCGATGCCGTCGAGCGTGTGCTGGCCACGGACCCGGACGTGGCCGAGGTGGCCGGCGCCGGCATCGCCGATCCCGAGTGGGGGCAACGGGTGACCGCGTGGGTGGTGCCGGCCGACCCCGAGCGTCCACCGCCCGCCGCCCGGCTCCGCGCGTCGGTCGCCGAGCGGTTGGCCCCGTTCATGGCCCCCAAGCGCATCCACCTCGTCGCCGAACTGCCCCGGACGGCCCTCGGCAAGGTGGTCCGCGCCGCGCTCGTCGAACCACCGCCGGACTGACCCACTAGCGTCGACCGCCATGAGCACCTCGCTGAACGGCCAGATCGCACTCGTCACCGGCGCAGCCTCCGGCATCGGTCGCGCCGTCACCGACCGACTCGTGCGCGACGGCGCCACCGTCGTGGCGGGCGACATCGACGCTGCCGGGCTGGCAGCGCTGGCCGACGAGCACGGCGATCGGGTCGTGACGGCGATGTGCGACGTGACCGACGAGGCCCAGGTCGCCGCACTCGCCGAGCTCGCAGCCGATCGAGGTGGGTTGCACCTCGCCGTGGCGAATGCCGGCAAGGGCGCCTTCAGCCCGATCGTCGATCATTCCCTGGAGTCCTGGAGGGAGATCATCGATCTGTGCCTGACCGGTGTGTTCCTCACCGTCAAGCACGCCGGCAGGGTGATGGTCGACGGGGGCTCGATCGTCAACATCGCGTCGCTCAACGCCATCCAGCCTGCCGAGGGCATGTCGGCCTACTGCGCGGCCAAGGCAGGTGTGGCGATGCTGACCAAGGTCGCGGCGATGGAGCTCGGCCACCGGCGGATCCGGGTGAACACCGTGGCGCCCGGGCTGGTGCAGACCAATGCCACCTCGACGTTCTGGATGTTGCCCGGCGTGGGCGACGAGTTCGTCGAGAACACCACCCTCGGCCGCTTCGCGCAGCCGACCGACGTCGCCGACCTCGTCGCGTTCCTGCTCGGGTCGGAGTCGACGTTCATCTCCGGCGGCTTCTACTCCGTCGACGGCGGGGCATCCACCAAGCGCTATCCCGATCTGCCGGGCGCGTTCGAGCGCATGGCGCGCGGCTGAGCAGACCTCAGGCCGACCCGGCCACCCCTGCGCCGCCATCGATGACGTACGTCTCACCGGTGATCCAGCTCGCCGCCGGTGATGCGAGGAACGTGATGAGGTTGGCGATGTCCTCGGGCTCGCCGAGCCGCTTGAGGGGCAGCCGTGCGGCGAGCTTGTCGCCGAAGTTGTCGACGAGGAGGGCCGAGAAGTCGGTCTTGACCAGGCCTGGGGCGATGCCCACGACCCGGGTCGGGCCGAGCTCGAACGCGAGCTGGCGCGTCAGGTGGATGAGCGCCGCCTTGGTGACGTTGTAGACGCCGAGGCCTCCCTCGGCGCGCAGACCACCGACGGAGGCAACGTTGACGATCACCCCGGGGCGCTCTGCGAACGCAGCCTCCCAGGCGGCCTGCGACCAGAACACCGGCCCGCGCAGGTTGACCTGGAACGTCTTGTCGAAACGGGCCTCGTCGACCCCGAGGGTCGGCCCGAAGTGGGGGTTGGCCGCGGCGTTGTTGACGAGCACGTCGAGGCCGCCGAAGCGCTCGATCGTCGCCCGCACGCAGGCCCGCCCGGCCTCGACGTCGCCGGCGTTCGCCGCGAACACGTCGACCTGCGCACCGGGGGTCGCGGCCAGGATCTCGTCGCGAGCCGACTCGAGCTGGTCGAGCTTGCGCGAGCTGAGCATCACCGACGCGCCGCTCGCCGCCAAGCCGGCGGCCGTGGCCTTGCCGATCCCCTTCGAGGCGCCGGTCACCAGCGCCACCTTGCCGTCGAGTCGGATCTCCATCGCCCCGACGCTAGTCGGCGGACACGTCGGCGTGGACCTGGGCGCGTTCGTCGTGCGGAGCGACGCGCACTCTGCGGATGCGGCGGCCCTCCATCTCGACCACGGTGAAGGTCCACCCGTTCAGGTCGACCGACTCGCCCTCGTCGGGCACGTGCTCGAGGGTGTTGAAGACCAAGCCCCCGACGGTGTCCCAATCGTCGTCGGGCAGGCGCGCGTCGAGCACCTCGTTCAGGTCGCTGATCGTGAGACGCCCCTCGACCACATAGGCGGACTCACCGACCTGCTCCACCGTCGGGACCTCGTCGTCGTGCTCGTCGACGATCTCACCGACGAGCTCCTCGAGGCAGTCCTCGAGGGTGATCAACCCGGCGATCGCGCCGTACTCGTCGGCGACGATGGCGAGGTGGAACTTCTCGGCCTGCATCTCGCGCATCAGCCTGCTCACCGGCTTGTTCTCGGGCACGAAGCGCACCGATCGGAGGAGATCGACCACCGGATCCGTGCCGCGACCGTCGCGCTCGGCACGCATCAGGTCCTTCGCGTACGCGAGGCCCACCACGTCGTCGTCCTCACCCGGGCCGAGCACCGGCAAGCGGCTGAAGCCGTGCTCGATCGCCACATCGAGCGCTCCGGTGACCGTCGCATCGTGGGCGACGGTCACGATGTCAGGCCTCGGCACCATGATCTCGCGGGCCACGGTGTCGCCGAACTCGATGATGCTCTCGATCAGCTCGCGCTCCTCGTGCTCCACCACGCCCTCTTCGGCAGCCGCCTCGACGATGCCGAGCAGCTCCTGCTCGTTGACGAAGGGGCCCTTCTCGAGGCCCTTGCCCTTGACGATCACGTTGGTCAGGCCGATCAGGCCGCGTGAGATCCATCGCAGCGGCGGGAAGCTCGCCAAGGCGTTGACCGGGCGGGCAGCCAACCTGGCGGCCCGCTCGGGGTAGATCACGGCATAGGTCTTCGGCACCGCCTCCGCCATCACGAAGAAGACGATCACGTTGAGGATCACACCGACGACCACACCGGCGGCGCCGAACAGGCGGGCGGCGACGATACCGGTGAGCGTCGCCTGCACGGTCTGGCAGATGTTGACCGTGAGCAGCAGCGAGTTCACCCATCGCTCGGGCTCCTCGACGAGCCGGAGGAGGACCTTCGCCGACTTCCCGCCGCTGTCGGCGAGCGACGCGGCGCGGTGCCGGCTGAGGCGCGACAGGCCCATCTCGGCTGCAGCGAGGAACACCAGCACTCCGAGGAGCGAGAGGATCGCGACGATCATCCAGTAGTCGGCTGCGGTTGCAGCGGCGGCGATCATGCCTGCTCCTGTCGGAAGATGGCCGGCGCCGGGCCGTGCCAGTGGTGTCGTTCGAGGATTTCCCGCTCGCGGCGGCGCATCGATGCAGCCTCGTCGGCCTCGGCGTGGTCGTAGCCGAGCACGTGCAGCACACCGTGGACCACGAGCAGCGCCAACTCGTCGTCGAGGGTGCCGGCGTGATCGGGAGCTTGTCGAGCTGCGATCGCCGGGCACACCACGACGTCACCGAGCAGCAACGGGAAGTCGCTCGGATCGACCGGGGCGCGACCGGGCGCGCGGCTCGGCCCGGAGGAGTCGACCAGGACCACCAGCTCATTGGCATCGATGGGGAAGGCCAGGACGTCCGTGGGCCCGGTCGCACCCATGTGGACCTGGTTCAGCTCGGCCATGTCGTCGGTGTCGAGGAACAGCAACGACAGCTCGGCCAACCCGCGAACACCCTCGTCGAGGAGGGCCGCAAGAGCGAGGCTGCGCCAGCGCGCCAGATCGATCGGCACATCGGTCTGCTCGTCGATGCAGATCACGTCGGGGTCACCCTCGCCACCGACGCGCGGACGCCGAGCAGCACGAAGATGTGGAGGTTCACCCATGCTGTGTGCCGGATCCACCCGGCGACGACGCGGTCGTAGCGGACGACCGCTCGTAGGCGGCGACGATGTCGGCCACGATGCGATGGCGGACGACGTCACCAGCTCCGAGGTGCACGAATGCGAGCCCCTCGATGCCGTGCAGCACTCGCTCGAGGCCGAGCAGGCCGGAGCGACCTCCCGGGATGTCGACCTGGGTGGTGTCACCGGTGACGACCACTTTCGATCCGAAGCCGATGCGTGTGAGGAACATCTTGATCTGCTCGGGCGTCGCGTTCTGCGCCTCGTCGAGGATGATGAAGCTGTTGTTCAGCGTGCGGCCACGCATGAACGCCAGCGGAGCCACTTCGACGAGCTGCCGCTCGAGCAGCTTCTGGGCACCCTCGGGGTCGACCATGTCGTACAGCGCGTCGTAGAGCGGGCGCAGATAGGGATCGATCTTCGCCATCAGGTCTCCGGGAAGGAACCCGAGCCGCTCACCGGCCTCGACGGCGGGCCTGGTGAGGATGCTGCGCTGCACCTGCTTGGTCTGCAGCGCCTGCACTCCCATCGCCACGGCCAGCCAGCTCTTCCCCGTCCCGGCTGGTCCGAGGCCGAACGTGATGACGTTGGAGCGGATGGCGTCGACGTAGCGCTTCTGGCCCGCGGTCTTCGGGCGCACCGCCTTGCCGCGGGCGCCACGCACCACGTCGTCGGTGAGCACGGTGCTCGGCCGCTCGTCCTGGCGGATCATGTCGATCGACCGGGCCAGGGTCACCTCGTCGAGGTGCTGGCCGCGCTGCAGCAGCACCACCAGGTCCTCGACCAGCCTGCCGGCGAGCTCGGCCTCCGGCCCTTCGAGGTGGACCTCGTTGCCGCGCACGTGCACCGTGGCCGACGGGAAGGCAGCCTCGATCTGCCGGAGGAACACGTCCCTGGGGCCGCACAGGGCGGGCATCAGGTGCGTGCCCGGGACCACCACGACAGACGTTGGGGTGGCAGTGGTCATCGGGCGGTGCTCGGCCAGGGATCCATGTTCGGCCACAGGCTAGCGAGTCGCGCCGCCCTCGTGGCGCGTCGAACGGCGCAGCGGCTAGGCCGACAGGGCCGGGGTCGCCTCGTCGGCGTGGCTGCGGAACCTTGCGCCCCTGCTGAAGTCGGCCAGGTAGTAGCGCTGCACCTCGATCTGCTCGACCGTCGAACCGTTGGAGGTGGCGTTGACGACGCGGGCCATCAGTTCCGCAGACCCTCCGCGGTCGCTCGGTTGGTTCACCTCGGGCGAGTCGAAGACGAGCAGCGAACCTTCCTCTGCCTCGAGGCCCAGGGCTTCACGGGCCAGACGCAGGAGCACGCCACGCGCCACGTAGCTCGGGTGCACCACGATCCACATCAGGTAGCGGACACGGCCCTCGGCCACGAACTCGGGGTAGCGCTGCTCGAAGTACTCGCGAGAGATGTACCCGGTCGAGCCGACATCGGTGGCCAAGAGCGTGCAGGCGACAGGTTGGCGGTCGTCCCACAACACCCACAGACGGTTCGACGGGTTGCCGACCGCAGCGTCGAACTCGTCGCGGTAGAGCATCTCGTGGGTGACGGTACGGCCGCCGAGGCGCTGGTAGCCGGCCGTGTAGAGGGCCAACAACTGGTCGGCGATCGATGGGTTGGTGCGAACGAAATGGCGAGTGACGTGCACGAAGACCTCCGGGAGTGGTGGTGCGCCCCTCCTCGGACCGTGTGCGATGACGCGCAACAGTCGTGCGGTTTCCGCCCGCCTCCGGACCATACACGACCGATTGCCCGAGGCGCCAGGCCCGACTGGCCCCGCGAGCACCGAGGTGGCGGTATCGAGTGAGCAGAATTCCGGCGATCGGAGCGTGGATCTACCTGGCCCTCGGGGTCGGTGTCACCATCGCGGTCGGACTGACGGGGTCCGAGGCGATCAACGCCCTCTACACCTTCGCCGCGCTCCAGGTCGCCCTGGTGATGTTCGGCGCCCGTCGCCTGCTGGCGCTGCCGAAGGCGATGATCGTGACGACGTCGCTGATCGGGGCCTTCTTCGTCGCCGCGAACGTCGTGATCACGGTCGCGGGCGACAGCTCCGCAGGACGTCTGATCTCCTCGGCACTGGTGCTCTGCGGCGAGGCGCTGCTCGTCGTCGGACTGGTGATGCTCGTCAGGACTCGCCGATCGCTCAGCGTCTCCGGCGTGGTCGGGGACGGCCTCATCCTCGCCCTCGGCACGTGGAACGTCACGTGGGTGCTGCTGGTCCAGCCGATGCTCGAACGGACCACCGACCCGATGGCCGTCGCCCTCGTCGACGCCGCCTACCAGCCACTGGCCTCGGTCATCATCTTCCTGCTCGCCGTGTACCTGTTGAACGGCACGCGCGTCACGGGTGCGATGTGGCTCGTGTCGACCTCCGTGGTGATGCTGCTCGTCGGCGACCTCGTCTACTCGCTCATCGCCGCCGGGCACCTTCCCGAGTCGACGACCTCGATCCCCTATGCCGTCTACGCCATCGCGTACTTCTGCCTCGGGGCCGCATTCCTGCACCCGGAGATCGACGAGGACCCCGTCGTCAGCCATGCTCGGACGCACGACCGCCTGCAGACCCGGCTGCTCGTCACGACCTCTGCCCTGGTGGGGCCGATCGTCGTGTTGGCCATCAGCCGTCCGGCGGGGCTCGCCGACTTGATCGTCAGGGCGGTATCGGCCGCCGTGCTCGCGATCGCCGTGATGTGGCGGGTCCACGAGCTCGTCCGCCAGAACACGCAGGCCCAACAGGCACTGCTCGACCGGGCGCGCATCGACGAGCTCACGGGTCTCCCCTCTCGTCCCGCCATCGTCGAGCTGCTCCACTCGTTGGCTGTCGACCAGTGGCGCCCCGACCGGGAGCCGACCGTGCTGCTCATCGACATCGACCGCTTCAAGAACATCAACGACAGCCTCGGCCACGATGCCGGCGACGAGGTGCTGCAGGTGATCGCCGGCCGCATCCGGCAGGTCACTCCCCCCGAGGCCACGGTCGCCCGCCTGTCCGGTGACGAGTTCCTCGTGGTCGATCCGACGACGAAGACGCTCTCGGGGGCCGGCGCGCTCGCCGAGCGCATCCAAGGTGTCTTCCGCGAGCCGGTCGGCGTGAGCCAGGGCGACCTGTTCCTGACCTGCAGCATCGTCATCGCCTCGGTCCACTCGTTCAACACGGGGCCGGACAAGGTGTTGCGTGACGCCGACACGGCGATGTACCGAGCCAAGGACGCTGGTCGGAGCTGCGTGGCCTTCTTCGACAACTCGATGCACGAGCGCATCGCCCACCGACTGGCGGTCGAGACCGCGCTCTACCGAGCCCTCGAGCGGCGCGAGCTGCGTCTGTTCCACCAGCCGATCCTCGACCTGCGATCGGGTGAGGTGACGGGCTTCGAAGCGCGCATCCGCTGGCAGCAGGCCGACGGCTCGATCGTGTCACCCGCCGAGTTCATCCCGATCGCCGAGGACACCGGGACGATCGTGCCGATCGGCGCCTGGGCGCTGCTCGAAGCGCTCACCCAGCTGCGGACATGGGTGCGCAGCGGTGTGTGCTCACCCGACGCGACGATGTCGGTGAACGTCTCGCCACGCCAGCTCACCGATCCGAACCTGCCCTCGGTGATCGCCGAAGCCATCGCCCGCTCGGGGGTGCGCCCCGAGCAATTGTGGGTGGAGATCACCGAGAGCGTGATGATCGCCGACCCCGAGCGCGCCCTGCTCGACCTGCAACGCATACGCGACCTCGGCGTCCGCCTCGCCCTCGACGACTTCGGGACCGGCTATTCGTCGTTGTCGCTCCTGCAGCGCTTCCCGCTCCAGCGCCTCAAGATCGACCGCAGCTTCGTGCGTGGCATCGCCGAGCACTCGAGCGATCAGGCGCTGGTGCGCACGATCGTGGCGATGGGGCAGTCACTCGACCTCGACCTCGTGGCCGAGGGAGTCGAGACGCTGGCTCAGTTGCGCGTGCTCCAGGAGCTGGGATGCGCCAAGGCGCAGGGGTACCTGATCAGCCGACCCGTGCCGGCCGACAGCATGCAGCAGACGGTCGCCGGCCTCGAAGGCGTGGGCGCCATCCCACTCCTCGGTGGGCCGACGTCGAGCAGCAACGGGCGCACCCAGCGCCGCAGCGAGACGCGCTGAGCGCCTCGCTCAGTCGCGGCGCCGACGGCGCTCGCGACCCTCGCCGCTCGCCGACGGTGCCGCATTGGTGAGTGGGCCGACCTGGGCCACGATGTCGTCCAGCGACGGCGTGGGACCGGGCACGCGGCTGTCGAGCGCAGCCCTCATGGCCGCCAGATGGGCAGGCGACGTGCCACAGCAGCCACCGACGATCCGCGCGCCGGCGTCGGCAGCCAAGCGCGCATAGGTGGCCATCAGGTCGGGCGTCCCGGAGTAGACGACCTCGGTCCCCTGGAACTGCGGTATGCCGCAGTTGCCCTTGGCCACCACCACGCCATGGTCGACCGAGCACATGGACGAGACCGTCACGAGCAGGTCGCTCGCCCCGACGCCGCAGTTGGCGCCGTAGGCGAGTGGAGCAGGTTCGAGCCCGGCGAACACCTCGCCGAGCGCCGTCGGTAGCAGACCCATCATCGTGCGCCCCGCGGTATCGAACGAGCAGGTGCACACGTAGGGGGCGCCGAGCGAGATGGCAGCCTGAGCAGCAGCGCGTACCTCTTCGGGAGCCGACATCGTCTCGATCCAGATGACATCGGCGCCGCCGTCGAGCAGGCCCTCCATCTGCTCGCGGAACGACGCCACGGCAACGTCGTGGGTGAGCGCGCCGAGCGGCTCGAACAGCTCGCCGGTGGGCCCGACGGAGCCTGCGACCACCACGGGCCGGGGTGCGGCATCGGCGACGCTGCGGGCCAGTTCGGCGGCGCGCTTCGCGAGGCGATGCACCTGGTCGTCGGCGCGATGGAGCTTCAATCGCTGCCGGGTACCCCCGAAGCTGTTGGTGAGGATGATGTCGGCGCCCGCATCGACGAAGGCCTGGTGCAGCGCAACCACCCGCTCCGGATGTTCGTCGTTCCAGAGCTCGGGGGCATGCCCCGACATCAGGCCGGCGGCGAAGTAGTTGGTGCCGGTCGCACCATCGGCGAGCAGGACGTCTCGGGTGGCCAGCAGCTCGGCGAGCGTGGTGCGCACAGGGTCTCCTCAGGGGGTGTGGGCAGCGCCAGCCTACCCAGGAGGGTCGGCAGGGCCCGGCCTACCCGGGTGGAGCCATCAACATGTGCTGCCGCACAGCGGCATGGTCGCATGCCTCACCAGAGGCGGATCAGCGCCGCCAGCCCGACCGCGACGATGACACCGCGCAGCACACGGGGGTCCAGCCTGCGGCCGACGCCAGCGCCGACCTGGCCACCGATGGTGGAGCCCACTGCAATGAGGGCGACCACTCCCCAGTCGACCTCGGTCGACAGGATGAAGACCACCGACGCCACGGCGTTGACCGTCAGCGCGAGGACGTTCTTGGTGGCGTTGTGCCGCTGCAGGTGGTCGTCGAGGAAGATCCCGAGCAGGGCGACGAGGATGATGCCCTGCGCGGCGCCGAAGTAGCCGCCGTAGACACCGGCCAGGCACACCAGGCCCGCCAGCAGCGGGGTCACGTCACGTCGCCGGCGCCCGCCGTCACGAGCGGCCAAGCGTCGGACCAGCCACGGTTGCACGACGACCAACACCAGCGCCACCGCCACCAGCACCACCACGACGGAGTCGAACAGGTCGCTCGGCAGCGACAGCAGCAGGATCGACCCGATCAGGCTCCCCAGGAACGACGCCGGCACCAGGCGAGCGAGGCGAGGCCGCTGACCGCGCAGTTCGCGTCGGTAGCCGTAGGCGCCTGACAACGAGCCCGGCACCAGCCCGATGTTGTTCGAGACGTTGGCGATCAGCGGGGGGTACCCGAGCGCCACCAGGGTGGGGAAGGTGATGAGCGAGCCGGAGCCGACGACGGTGTTGATGGTCCCCGCTGCGACACCGGCGGCGAAGATGGCGAGCGCGTCCCAGATCGGCATGCGCCGCCCATGGTGGCATGAGGAGTGGCCGCCGTCGCCGTCCGGGCGAGGACGGTTCCGAGCTGCCGCGGAACGAATCGACCCGCTCGTGCGTGGTGTGAGTTGGCTCCGAGTCGCGGAGCCCATGAGCACGAAGGACATCCGAGCATGAAACGACTTGGCATCGTCACTGCAGTGATGCTGAGCGGCATCCTGGCGTCGACCGCGGTCCACGACAGCAGCCCCGTCAGCGCCTCGGGAGGGTCGCCCCTCGCAACGAGAGTGAGCCCTCTCATCCCGGCGAACCAGCTCCCGTCCACGACCGCACCGTGGCCTACACCGAGCTCGCCCGGATGCCCGAGGACCCGTCGCTCTGGCACTACGCGACCGCGCC
>DAINND010000088.1:0-10491 GCA_036736065.1 Ilumatobacteraceae bacterium | reverse complement strand
GCCGCAGGGGCCGCGGCCGTGGGGGTCGCCCGACGCGCCGAGCGCCTGGCCGCACTGGTCGAGCAGCTGCCCGGCTCGTGCGCCGTCGCGGCCGACCTGGCCGAGGCCGACGACCGCGAGCGGGTCGCGGCGGCGACGCTCGAGCGCTTCGGCCGCATCGACGTGCTGGTCAACAACGCCGGCATCGGCCACAAGGTGTCGGTCGAGGAGGAGAGCCTCGACTGGTTCCGTCAGGTGATGGAGGTCAACGTCACCGCGATCTGGCACCTGGCCAAGCTGTGCTCGCCGTCGATGATCGCCAACGGGGGCGGCAGCATCGTCAACGTCGCGTCGATGCTCGGCCACGTCGGCTCGACCCCGGTGAAGCAGGCCCACTACTGCGCGTCGAAGGGGGCGGTGGTGAACCTCACCCGCGAGCTGGCCCTGCAGTGGGCGCGCAAGGGGGTGCGGGTGAACTCGCTGTGCCCCGGCTGGTTCCCGTCGGAGATGACCGCGGGGATGGACACCGACGAGGGCAGCCAGCAGTTCATCCGCACCATGTCGCCGATCCCGCGCATGGGCGAGGCCCACGAGCTCGACGGGGCGCTGCTGCTGCTCGCCTCGCGGGCGAGCACGTTCATGACCGGCCAGAGCCTGATCGTCGACGGCGGCTGGACGGCGCGCTGACGCGCCGGCTCGATCTCCGGCCTGGGCCGGACGGGTCAGATGGCCGGCCTCCGGCCGGACCAGGGCCGAGCCTGCTCGAGCTGTGACGCCACGCGGATGAGCAGGTCCTCGCGGCCGTAGGCGGCGACCAGCTGCACGCCCACGGGCAGGCCGGCGTCGTTCCACACCAGCGGCAGGTTGATCGCCGGTTGGCCGCTCGAGTTGAACTGCGGGGTGAAGGCGACGAGCTGGCCGGCGCGCACGAGCGGGGCCATCGGCTGCTCAGGGTCGTTGGCGAACTGCCCGAGCGTCACCGGCGGCTCCGCCAGGGTGGGGGTGAGCAACAGGTCGAACGCGCCCTTGCCGTCCTCGCCGGCCCACCACTGCTGGACGGCCCGCCGGAACGTGGCGTTCGCGGCCAAGGCCAAGGCGTAGTCGACGGCGCTGACGTGCTTGGCGAACTCGGCTTGGGCCCAGTCGTGCAGCTCGACATCGTCGGCGGTCACCTCGCGGCCGAGCAGCTCGGCGACGCGGGTGATGCCCACACCCATGTTCGTGCTCCACAGCGCCCCGAAGCGGCGGGAGAACTCGGGGTTGGCCATCGCGGAGGGGTAGTCGGCCTCCACCCGGTGACCGAGCGACTCGAGCAGCGTGGCGACGTCGCGCACGGCGGCGGCGCAGTCCTGGTGCACGGCCTGGCCGAAGGGATGGTGGTCGAGCATGCCGATGCGCAGCGACCCGGGGTCGGCGCCCACCTCGGCGAGGTACGGCCGTGCGGGTGCGGGGGCGATGACCGTGTCGCCCACGCCGGGGCCGTGCACGGCGTCGAGCAGAGCTGCGGTGTCGCGCACGCTGCGGCTGACGCAGAACTCGACCCCGAGGTTGCTCTCGTCGCGCACGGGGCCCATCGAGATGCGGCCCTGCGAGGTCTTGAGGCCCACCAGGCCGCAGCACGAGGCAGGGATCCGGATCGAGCCACCGCCGTCGCTCGCGTGGGCGAAGGGCACCATGCCGGCCGCGACCGCGGCCGCAGCGCCGCCACTCGACCCGCCGGGGGTGTGCGCGGTGTTCCACGGGTTGCGGGTGGGCCCCCAGGCCTCGGGCTCGGTGGTGGGCAGCGCCCCGAACTCGGGGCTGTTGGTGCGCCCGGCGATCACCAGACCCGCCGCTCGGAAGCGGCCGACCAGGGTGGTGTCGGCCGTCGACACGGGCATCGCCGCGCGCAACGCCTTGTTGCCGTTGCTCAACGGCTGGCCGGCGAACGCGGCCCACAGGTCCTTCAGCAGGAACGGCACGCCGCGGAACGGCCCGGCGGGCAGGTCGCCCGCTGCCAGCTCGCGGGCGTGGTCGAACCAGCGGATCACCACGGCGTTGAGCTGCGGGTCGATGCGCTCGATCCGTTCGATTGCTGCCTCGACCAGTTCGATCGGCGTGACCTGTCCCGATGCGACCAGTGCGGCCTGGTCGGTGGCGTCGAGCCAGCGGGTGTCGTCGGCGAGTGAAGTCATGGGGTCGTTGTAGCACGCAGGGGGTAGCGTGCCGATCCGTCGTGACCGAGCACTTCAGCCCTGAGAGACCGCCGCGGACGGCCGGAGAGTTCCTCCGCTTCGAGCCGGTCCGTCGCTACCTGATGTCGACCTTCGCCCTCTACACCGGCGTGGCCCTGCAGGTGGCGACGCTGTACTGGCAGGTCTACGACATCAGCGGCCGCGAGGCCGACCTCGGGTTCCTCGGCCTCGCCGAGTTCCTGCCGGCCGCACTGCTGGTGCTGGTCACGGGCAGCGTGTCCGACCGCTTCGACCGTCGCCGTGTCGCCATCGTCGCCTCCTTCGGCGAGCTCGTCGGAGCGAGCGCCCTGATGGCCTATGCGCTCACCAACCCCACGTCCACCCTGCCGCTGTTCGCCATCGCGTTCTGGTTCGGCCTGTCGCGGGCGTTCCAGGCGCCGGCCATTCGCGCCATGCCGCCGATGGTCGCTCCCGAGGGAGGGTTGCCGCGGACCATCGCGCTGTCCAACGCGACCTGGACCGCGGCGATCATCATCGGACCGGTCACGTCGGGCTTCCTCATCACGATCGACCCGTGGGTGGCCTATGCCGCGGCGGCGTCGCTGGTGCTGATCGGATGGCTCGGCCTGTTCCGCATCCGGTTCGTCCGCCGACCGGAGCCACCGGACCCCGACGAACGGCCATCGCTGCGCTCGGCAGTCGAGGGCCTGCGTTTCATCCGCCGCACACCCGTCCTGCTCGCCGCGGTCTCGCTCGATCTCTTCGCCGTGCTGTTGGGCGGGGCGATGGCGTTGCTGCCCGTGATCGCCGAGGACCAACTCGGTGTCGGCCAGGTGGGCTACGGCTGGCTGCGCGCCGCTCCCGGCATCGGCGCGGCGCTGATGGCCCTGTGGCTGGCGGCGCGGCCGGTCCAGCGCCGGGTCGGGCCCACGCTGTTGTGGACCGTCGCCGTGTTCGGCCTCGGCACGGTCACGCTGGGTCTGACGGCGAGCTTCGCCGTCGCCTTCGTCAGCCTGCTCGTCATCCACGCCGCCGACATGGTGAGCGTGCTCATCCGCGGCTCACTCGTGCCGACGGTGACGCCGGACGAGAAGCGCGGCCGCGTCCTCGCAGTCGAGAACGTGTTCATCGGTGCGTCGAACGAGCTCGGTGCCTTCCGGAGCGGGGTGCTCGCCCAGGCAGTAGGGGCCCAGGCCACGGTCGTCGGCGGAGGAGTGGCGACGCTGGTCGTCGTCGGGCTCTGGAGCGTCCTGTTCCCCTCGCTGCGGCGGGTCGACCGGTTCGACGAGCTCGAAGCCGAGGCGTCACCGAGGGCCTGAGCTCAGAGGGCGCCCGGCTGGGCCGCCGAGTCGATCGCAGGAAGCGCTCCCTGCGGCTGCACGACGCGCACGGCGGGGTGCTCGACGCCACGCACGAGCATCGTGGCCGACCCTTCGGCCAGGTTCCAGACCCAGACCTCAGCGGGCCCGTCGCAGCCGAAGGCGCGTGCCGCGAGCACCAGCCGTCCGGCATCGAGCCAGCCGACCGGAGCCACCGAACGCGTCTGGAGCGGCGTCCCCTCGCCGAGCAGCGTGGGGCCGGATGGCCCGCCACCGAGCCAGGTGCCGGTCATGCTGTTGCACAGCCCTGCCCGCCACGCCACGAGGTCGCCGGCCGGGGAGGGCGTGACGAGTTGCATCGGTGTCGGCTGCGAGACGATCTCGCCGATCGCCAGGCTGGCAATGTCGATCCGGTGCAGGCGCACGGCATCGCCGCGGCTCGACAGCACCAGCACCGAACGTCCGGTCGGGTCGGCGACCAGTTCGAGGAACGTGAGGTCGCCACCGGCGAGGGCCAGCGGTCGGAGGTCGTCGCCCTGGAGGTCGGCGGCGAACACACCCTCCACCCGGTCACGGGTGAGCCCGGCGCCGATGAGCAGCTGGCCGGACGGGTGCGACAGTGCCGCCACCGTGAGGCCGAGGAAGGTCGGGTCGCTGCGGTTGCCCGGATCGGTGGCGCTGCGACGGATCAGCGAATAGCTCGACGAGTTCGGCGCGATGAGCGAGTCGCCGACCGGGTACTCCCAGTGGACGCGCACGTTGAACGGGTCGTACCCGCTCTGGCGGGTGCCGTTCACGTCGAAGACGGTCGCCTGTGCGAGCACGGCGCGGTTGGCCACGGGCGACCACTTCACGGTGCCCCGCTGAGCGCTCGTGATCTGCAGCAGGCAGCGGGTGAGCGAGGTGTCGGCCGTCGTGCCGTAGAGCCGGTCGCCGGAGAAGAACGTGATCTCCCCGCCGGCGGGAGCATCGGCGTAGGCGCAGGGGGTGTCGGGCAGGGCGGCGAGGAGCGGGTCGACCGGCCCGGTGACCGGCGCCGCCGTGGTGGTGGGTGCGAGCGTGGTGATCGGCAGGTCTGCCGGATCGATGAGCGGCACCATCGACGTCGGAGCCGGCGCTGCATTCACCGTGCATGCGGCCAGGGTTGCGCCGACGACCATCAGCAGTGCGGCTGGGGCTCGGGTCCGCGAGGTGGTGGGCCGGCGCATCATCGTGTCGATGTTGCCAGACCGAGCGTTCAGGGACGGCGCAGGAGCCAGCGGTAGCGCTGCACCCGCTCGATGCCGGACTCGACGGCCAGCCGGCCGATGCCGGCGGCGATGGTCGATTCGACGTGGGTGAGCGCGGCGACGTCGTGGAGCTTCATCCCGTGGCGTATGGCGAGGGCCAGCTCGTGGATGGCCTCGCCGGCGCGCGGGGCCAGCAGGTGCGCGCCGACGATGCGCTCGTGCACGGTGACGACCACGAGCGACGCCACGTCTGCCGCCTCGGCGCGGGCCCGGTCGAGGTGCTCGAGATCGAGGGTCCACACGTCGGTCGCGTCGCCGTGCACGGCCTCGGCCTCAGCACTCGTCAACCCGGCGCTGGCCAGCTCCGGGTCGGTGAGGGTCGCCCGCGGCGAGAAGGTGTCCACTGCAGCCCGCCCCGGCAGGAACATGTCGCGCACGGCGCGGATGCCCTCGTGCGCAGCGGTGTGGGCGAGGTGGTGGCGACCGGTCACCGATCCGGCCGCGTAGGTGGTGCGCACCGGGGTGCGACCTCGGGCGGCGACCTCGGGGGTCGGTTCGCCGAGCTGCGGGTCGAGCCCATCGGTCGACGGCTCTCGGTCGCCGGCGATGAGCAGCGCCCCACCGGCGAGGCTCGCGCCGTTGGCCAGCGCCAGCCGCACCCGAGCATCTGCTGCCGCGTCCGGATGGTGCTCGACGCGCTCGACCGCAACGCCGGTGACCACCTGCACGCCCTCGGCCACGAGCTGCGCCTGCAGGGCCGCGGCCAGGCTCGACTCCTCGCCGACGAGCACGGTCGGGGCCTCGGTGACGAGGGTGGCGCCGAGGCCGAGCCGGACCAGCGCCTGGGCGACGGCGACTGCCTCCGCGCCGCCGCCGAGCACCAGTGTCGATGCCTCCGGGCGCTCGCGGCGGAACCACTGGTCGAGGGTGTCGGAGGGTGTGTCGCGCAGCCCGGCCAGGTCGGGGTGCCTCGGTTCGCTACCGGTGCACCACAGCACGTACCTCGCCTCGAGCTCGCGTCCGTCGACCACGACGGTGCTGGGCCCGGCCCACTGCGCCGACCCCTGCACCACCTCGATCCCGATTTCGCGCCAGTGCGTGAGCGAGGCGTCGGACGCAGCGACGTCCGCCTGCACGGCCCGGATACGTCGCCAGACCACCGCGGGGTCGACGGGCGCGTCGCCCCCGCGCAGCCCGAGGCGATCGGCGGTGCGCATCGTGTGTGCCGCTCGGGCCGTCGCGGCAAGGGCGCTGATCGGGACGTCGCCTGACCAGAGCCGATGCCCGCCGGGGCGGTCCCGTTCGACGGCGGCGACGCGCAGCTCGAGGCCGGCGGCGAACTCGGCCGCAGCGATGCCGGCCGAGCCGAGACCGACCACGACGAGGTCGAAGGGATCACTCACCGGGCCCGACGCTACCGAGGGGAGGTGCACGATCGCATTGCAAGCGTCTGCTTGACTGAGACGTCGAATCGAACCGATGAGGAGGACGACGTGACCGCACCCGCTGCCGAAGCTGAGAAGAAGAGCATCATCCAGGAGTTCCGCGACTTCATCGCCACCGGCGACCTGATGACGATCGCCGTTGCCTTCATCATGGGCGCAGCGGTCAAGCAGCTCGTCGACTCCTTCGTGAACGACGTCGTCATGGGCCTGATCGGGCTGATGGTTCCGTGCAAGGAGCTCACCGATGCCGATGGGGTGGCGACCGGGGTCAAGGACTGCACGGGCATCGCCGGCAGCGCCTACAAGTCGTTCGCCTACGGGTCGTTCCTCAACCAGGTCGTGGTGTTCTTGCTCACCGCTGCCGCAGTGTTCGCCCTCATCAAGTTCTACAAGGCGGCGACCAAGCGCGATCTGGCCAAGGCCGGCCCGTCGCAGGTCGACCTGCGCGCCGAGCTGCGCGACGCGCTGCGCGCCCGCAACAGCTGACATCGGGCCCGTCGAGCGGGCCGTGACTTGCGTCGGCGGCGCCGACTGAGTCGAATGGATCCCTCATGGATCCGGGACGAGTGCCTTTGGCTGCCGCGTGCGCGCTGCTCCTCGGCGCGTGCTCGCTCGCCCCGGAGGCGCCCGACGGCCTGTCCACGGTGCCGGCGACCGTCGGTGGGGTTGGCGCCCTGCCGCCGTCGATCAGCCAACCTGGCACCACACGTCCCATCGCACCGACCACGACCGGGTCGACCACCACCACCACGATCCTCCCGGTCGGGGAGCTGTCGATCGGTGAGCTCGCCGGAGGGAACCGGGTGCTGATGATCGGCGACTCGTTGCTCGCGTCGGTGTCGCGCAGGTACTACAACGAGCTCTGCGAGGCGATGGTGCCCCTCGGCTGGCAGGTGCAGGTGGAGGCCGAGGTCAGCCGTCAGATCGACTTCGGCGCCCTCGTGCTCGATGAGCTCGGGGTCGACGAGTCCGACGAGATCGAAGCGGCGGCTGGCTCGCCGCCGACCACAGCCCCGAGCGGACCGGCGAGATGGGACGCGGGCCTCATCTTCCTCGGCACCAACTACGACCGGGATGCACTCGACTATCTGAAGCGGCTCAACAACACCGTGGTCCGCTTCGGTGCCGTGCCAGTCGTCCTCGTGCTCGTCACGGAGTACGACCCGGCGATGCGTGAGGTCAACCGGGTGATCGAGGCGGTCGACGAGCAGTACGAGCATGTGCGCGTCGTCGACTGGCGATCGATCACTGCGGCTGATGCGCCGCGACGCGACGACCTGCTCACCGGCGATGGCATCCATCTCACCGATCAGGGTCGGCTCGCGCTCGCCGCGGTGATCTCCGCCGAGTTCGACCGGGCGCCCGAGCAGCCAGGCAGGTGCCTCGCTCCGGTGTTCGACGAGGATCCGGTGCCCCTGCCGGACGGTTCGAGGCCATCGGGTGGTGTGCCCACGACCCGGCCGAGCTCGCCGTCGCCCAGCACGACCATCGCTGCGCCGACGACCACGACGACCTCACCCGACGGTGGTGCCGGAGGCGGTGGTGACGGTGGTGACGGTGGTGACGGTGGCGGTGGCGACGGCGGTGGCGGTGGCGACGGCGGTGGAGACGGCGGTGGTGACGGTGGCGGTGGTGACGGTGGCGGTGACGGTGGTGACGGCGGAGCCGGTGGCGGTGGCGACGGCGGCGGCGGTGGAGCCGGCGGAGACGGCGGTGACGCGGACGGCTGACGGTCAGGGGGCGAGTGCTGTGAGGGGAGCGAGGGGCACGTTGCGCAGCACGCCGTAGACGATCACGGCGATCAACAGCACCCGTCCCCACGAGTCGGGCATCCGCTCGATCGGGCTGCGGACCTGCCGGCCGAACGAGCGCATGGCCCACACCCCCCAGGCGAGCGCGATGCCCACGAGCGCGAGCGGTGTGAACAGGTTGTACCCGAGCGCCGCAGGGACATCGCCGCGGAACAGGGCGTGGGCCCCGCGGGTGATCCCGCAGCCGGGGCACCACAGCCCCGTGGTGCGGTGGAACACGCACGGCAGGAACCGGGCGCCCTCGGCGCTCGGGTCGTTGACGGCGACGTGCACGGCGGCCGCTGCAAGGGCGCACCCGCACGCGACCACGCCGGCGCGCATCCACCGGCTGACCGGGGCGGCCTGTTCGGCAGCGTCGTCGGAGCGGAGGGACTCCACCGGCACGAGACTACCCATGCGATCCACTCGGCAAATCGTCGGGCGGTTGCGGTGGGGCCAATCCTCCGCCAGCCTGCATGGCGTGCTGCAGGTGCGTGAGGTCTCGGTGGAGGTGGGCGGTCGCCATGTGGTCGAGCGCGCCTCGTTCACCATCATGCCGCGCGACAAGGTCGGCCTCGTCGGTCGCAACGGAGCGGGCAAGACCAGCTTCTTCAAGGTGCTCGGAGGCGAGAGCGAGCCGGCGCACGGCTCGATCGTGCGCAAGGGCGCCTTCGGCTACCTGCCGCAGGACCCGCGCATCGAGGCCGCCGAGGGGCGTCGGGCGATCACCCACATCCTGTCGGGGCGGGGCATCGACGATGCGCTGGTGCGCATCGAGAAGCTGCGCATCGCGATGGAGGAGGACGCGAGCGAGCGCAACGTCGCCCGGTACAGCCGCGCCCAGGACGAGTTCGCCTCGTCGGGTGGCTATGCGGCCGAGAGCGAGGCGCGCTCGATCGCGCATGGCCTCGGCCTGCGCGCCGACCGGCTCGACCTGCCGATCGACGTGCTCTCCGGTGGCGAGCGGCGCCGTGTCGAGCTGTCGCGCATCTTGTTCGCCGGCAGCGATGTGCTGTTGCTCGACGAGCCGACGAACCACCTCGACGTCGATGCCAAGGAGTGGCTGCTGTCGTTCCTGCGCTCCTACCGCGGCGCGCTCTTGGTGATCAGCCACGACCTCGACCTGCTCGACGAGGCGATCACGCGGGTCATCCACCTCGACCGCCCGGCGGAGGACGCCACCGGCCACGTCGTCGAGTACAAGGGCACCTATTCCCAGTACCGCACGGCTCGGGCGCTCGACGAGGAGCGTCAGGCCCGGCGAGCCGCTCAGCAGAGCAAGGAGATCGCCCGCCTGCAGACCGTCGTCGATCGCTTCGGGGCCAAGGCCACCAAGGCGGCCATGGCCCACAGCAAGGAGAAGCAGATCGCCCGTCTCGAGGCCGAGCGGGTGCACGCCCCCAATGCCGAACGGTCGCTGAAGGTCCGCTTCCCCGACCCGCCGTCGTGCGGGGCCACCGTCATCGAGGTCGACGGGCTCTCCAAGGCCTACGGCGGTCCGGCGGTGTTCGAGGACGTGTCGTTCGACCTCGGCCGGGGTGAGCGGCTGCTCGTGCTCGGCCTCAACGGCGCCGGCAAGACCAGCCTGCTGCGCATCCTCGCCGGCGAGACCGAGGCCAACCTCGGCCGGATCCGGTTCGGCCACGACGTGCACGTCGGCTACTACGCGCAGGAGCACGACAACCTCGCCCGCCGCGAGAGCCTGCTCGACAACATGCGCCGCTCGATCCCGTCGGGCACGATGCTCACCGAGACCCAGCTGCGCGGCCTGCTCGGCATGGTCGGCCTGTCGGGCGACAAGGTGCATCAGGAGAGCGGCACCCTGTCGGGCGGTGAGAAGACCAAGCTCGCGCTGGCCATGCTGATGGTCGGGCGCAACAACCTGCTGCTCCTCGACGAGCCGACCAACAACCTCGACCCGCCCAGCCGCCAGTCGGTGGCCGACGCGCTGAGCAGCTGGAAGGGCAGCATCATCGTCGTCAGCCACGACACCGAGTTCGTCGAACAGCTCAGCCCCACCAAGGTGCTCCTGCTGCCCGACGGAGAGCTCGACTACTTCAGCGAGACCTGGCTCGAGCTGGTCGACCTCGCCTGACCCGCTACAGCGAGAAGCCCGGCGGTGTGGCGAGGTGTGGATGCGCGGCGTCGAAGGCGCGCACCGAGGGCAGGTCGCGCAGCCACTCGTAGTACACCTCCTTGGCCGACAGCATCTCGATGCCCTCCGCCCGCAGCCGTGCGAGGCCGTTGGCGTGCCCGGCACCGGCCGAGTACACCGCGTCGTGGACGACGATCGTGCGTACCCCATGTTCGTGCCAGCCGATCGCCGAGTGAGCGACGCACACATCGGTCTCGAGCCCGACGAGCACCACAGCAGAGCGGCCGTGGCGGCGCACGGCTGCATCGATATCGGAATTGGCATCGGCGCCGAACACCCGCTTCACCAGAACCGGCGAGGCAGCCGGCGCTGCGGCGCGGATCGGCGGGGCCGTCGGCCCGTTCGTGGCCGCGTCTTCCTCGGTGAACACGATCGGGACGCCGAGTGCTGCAGCGACACC
>DAINND010000087.1:0-10551 GCA_036736065.1 Ilumatobacteraceae bacterium | reverse complement strand
AGATGACGCCGTTCCATCCGCGTTCGCCGTACGGGTGCGCGAAGGTGTTCGGCCATGACATCACGGTGAACTACCGGGAGAGCTACGGGTTGTTCGCGTGTTCGGGGATCTTGTTCAACCACGAGGGCCCGCGCCGCGGGTTGGAGTTCGTGACCCGCAAGGTGACCAACAGTGTGGCGCGCATCAAGTTGGGGGTGCAGGACGAGATCGTGCTCGGCAACCTGGACTCCAAGCGTGACTGGGGCTATGCGGGTGACTACGTCAAGGCGATGTGGATGATGTTGCAGCAGCCCGAACCGGACGACTACGTGATCGCGACGGGTGAGACGCATTCGATCGAGGAGCTGGTGGAGCGGGCGTTCGCCGAGATCGGTGTCGACGATTGGCGGCCGTATGTGCGGCAGGACCCGAAGTGCTTCCGGCCTGCCGAGGTCGACCGGCTCATCGGCGACGCGTCGAAGGCCCGCGACCAGCTCGGCTGGCAGCCCGAGGTCAGCTTCCCGGAGCTGATCAGCATGATGGTCACCCACGACCTCGCCTACGAGACCGCCCGCCTCAAGAACCGCTGACCGGCTCTGCGGCAGCCTCACCGGGGAGCGCTCAGGTCTCGAACGGCATGTCGGTGATCGCTTCGATCACCGACTCCTGGCTCGGTACCGCGCCTGAGCGCAGCCGAGCCCGAAGCGCCAGCCAGAACACCACCATGGCTGCGCCGGAGCCGATGACGAGGGCCAGTTCGACGCGCCGGAAGACCTCGCCGGGGAGGAGCCACGTCGACAGCACGAAGCTCACCATCCCGGTCGTCCACCCCAGCGCGACGAGGGCGTGCCCGTGGAGGGCGATGACGGCCTGGGCCATCGCCAGACCGACCATGTAGAAGACGCTGCCGAGCGCGAGCGTGGCGAGGGTCGAGCGGCTGAGCTGGGAGTCGTAGAGGATGTCGATCGCGACCGGTCCGAGCGCGAAGGCGCCCACCACGCCGAGCACACCGACGGCCAGGACGACCTTCATCAGTCGTCGGAAGCCGATGACGAACTCGTCCATCTCGCCGCGGGCGGCGAGATGCGCGAGGCGCGGGAGCAGTGCGGCCTGGACGGCCTGGAACATGAACAGTGGGATGCGCGCCAGGATCACGCCGTAGCCGAAGCGGGTGACCATCGCCCGCTCGTCGGCGGAGGCCAGCAGGCTCGTGGCGATCGGGCCGGCGTTCACCAACCCGGCGGCCATGAGCGAGCCGAGGAGCAACCAACCGAGGTTCGGGGTGACCTCCGACCATTCGGCGGGCGGGCCTGGCTCGGTGACGAGCTGGCGGCGCCAGGCCACGATGGCGACGCCGAACAAGGGGGCCACGGCGACGACGAGGCCGTACCAACCCACGGCGCCCACGCCGACTGCGGCGAGGAGCAGGCACAGCACGATGCGCACGACGCCGTCGCCGCCCATGACGATCGCATAGGCGCGGAAGCGGCCCATCCCGCTGCACAACCCCCGCGACAGGTGGGCCGGGGCGTAGGACACCACGGCCAGGATGAGCGCGGCGACCATCGTCCAGCTGTGCCCGAAGTAGGAATCGGCCAACCAGGGGCCGAGGCTGGCGATGACGATCGTCACGATGAGCGCCAGAGCGGCGCCGAGCGTGAGCACCCGGATGAGGACGGGGCGTCCACCCTCGCCGCGTGCCCGCCGGGCCGACAGGCTCCGGCCGAGCTCCTGCTCGAGCGGCAGGAACAGGCCCGGGGCCAGGGCGAAGGTGGCGAACCAGAGGCTGATGACCGGCTGGAAGGCCTCTTCGCTGCCGAGGGCCATCTTGCCGACCCGGAAGAAGGCGAAGCTGCTGATCCCGGCGATCAGCAGGCCGACGGCAACAGGGATGGTGCCCTCCGGGAGTGGCATGCGTGTGGAGCGGGAGTCGTCATTGCGTGCCACGAGTCGGCCACCTTACATGGTGGTCGGGTGACCGCTCCGGACGTCGTCCCCGGCTCGGCTCAAGGTGGGTTCGGCCGATGCCGATCATTGGATGATGCGTGAGCACCGCCACCTCCGAACGCGCGCCCGTCGTCGGGCGACGGCTGTGGTCGCGGCGCTCGCGGCGGGCGCCTCCGGCCTCGTCGTGGCGTTGCCCGGTGCCGATGTCGCCGCCAGTCCGCCGGCCACGCTCATCATCGACGGCCGGGGCAACGGGCACGGGATCGGGATGAGCCAGTGGGGCGCCTACGGCTATGCCGCCGACCACGGGTGGACCGCCACGCAGATCCTCGACCACTACTACGGCGGCACGGTGTCGGCGACGAGCGACGTGACGACGATGACCGTGCGGTTGATGCGCCTCGACGACCAGCAGACCGCCGTGGTGAACGACCGCAGCCTGCTGGTGGTCGACGGCGTCCCCGGCGGGCCGTGGGGCTCGGTCGTCGCCCGGGAGACTGCCAACCGGAGCTACACCGTCTGGGCGCGTGCGGACATGGTGTGCCCGGCTGCGGGCGATCCGCTCACGAGCGGCTGGTCGGTCGTCGCGACCGGTCTGACGACGGTGACCATCCGGCCGGCGACGGACACCTCGGCCAGCGCCGACCATCGGGACCTCGCCGCCGTGTGCGAGTCGAACGGCACGGTGCGCAGCTACCGCGGCCTGATCCGTGCCGTCAACGGGACGGCCGGGGAGAACCGCACCGTGAACGAGGTGCCCATCGAGCAGTACCTCCGGCCGATCGTCGCGTCGGAGATGTCACCGTCGTGGGCGGCCCGAGCGGCTCAGGCCCTGCAGGCTCAGGCGATCGCGGCGCGCACCTACTCGATCGCCGAGAAGCGCTACTCGTACGCCAAGACCTGCGACATGGTCTGCCAGTTCTACCCCGGTGTGGTGACGCGCCCGGGGGTGTCCGGAGCGATCCGCCGGATCGAGCACCCTGCGACCGATGCGGCAGTGACAGCGACCACCGGGGTGGTGCGCCGTGTCGGTTCGGTGAACGGGCCGGTGGCCTACGCCATGTTCTCGTCGTCGTCGGGTGGGTGGACAGCCGGGAGCACGCTGCCGTTCCCCGTGGTCGAAGACCGCGGCGATGCCACGTCGGCCAACCCGTTCCACCGCTGGACGGTGAACGTGCCGCTGAGCACGGTGACGACGGCCTGGCCGGCCATCGGGCAGTACACGGGTGTGGTCGTCAACCGTCGGTCGGGCCAGGGCGAGTGGGGAGGGCGGGTCCAGTCGATCACCGTGGTCGGCACTGCGGGGTCGGTCACGCTGAGCGGTGACACCTTCCGCCGAGCGATCGGCCTGCGCTCGGACTGGTTCTCGATCCGCTCGACGCCACCCCCGGCGACGACCGTGCCGGTGACGACCGTGCCGGTGACGACCGTGCCGGTGACGACCGTGCCGGTGACGACCTCCACCACTGCGCCCGCGCCGTCCACCACGACGTCCACCACGACGTCCACCACGACGTCCACCACCGTGCCCGCCCCGCCGTCGGCCTGCGCCGGCCGGGACGCGCCGCCTGTGGTGCGCACCGCGAGCGCGGGCGCGCCGGCGGGGTACGTGCCCGTGACGCCGAGCCGGGTGCTCGACACGCGCATCGGCCTCGGGGCCGCTGTCGGGGCTCTCGGCGCCGGCTGCACGCTGGTGGTGCGCCCGGCTGCCGCCCCCGGCTCGACCGCCGTCGCGGTCAACCTGGTCGCGGTCGGGGCGAGTGGCGGTGGCTTCCTCACCGCCTACGCGTGCGGCACGGCCCGACCCGCCGTGTCGGCGGTGCAGCTCCTCCCTGGAGGCGTTGCGAGCGCATCGACCTTCGCCCCACTCGCACCGGACGGCAGCTTCTGCCTGTTCGCGAGCAGCACGACCCACGTCGTGGTCGACCTGTTCGGAGCGTTCTCGCCGTCGGCCGGCAGCCCGTTCGAGCCGATCGCCACGACGCGTCGCTACGACTCGCGTCCGAGCGGTCGCCTGGTCCCTGCCCGAACCGTCGTGCGGGTCGCCACGCGCGGGACCGGCGCGGCCCCCGCCGGCTCGACCGCAGCCTCACTCGTCGTCCACGCGGTCGACGCCGCGGCGGACGGCCATGTCACGGTCTGGCCCTGCGACACGCCGACGCCGACGGTCAGCTCGCTCAACGTGGCGCGCGCGGCGTCGGTCGCCAACGCCGTGGACGTGCGGGTCGCGGCGAACGGCGATGTCTGCCTCGTCACGAGCGCGGCGATGCATCTCACCGTCGACCTGGCCGGCTGGTACGGACCGGGGGCGACGACGCGGTACCGCGCCCTGCCACCGATCCGGGTCGCCGACTCGCGCACCGGCTTGGCCTGGTCGGGAGCCTTCGGACGCAACGCGCCGCGCCGGCTCGACGTCACGGGCGTCGCCGGAGTCCCGGCTTCCGGGGTGCGTGCCGTCGCCGCCCAGGTGAGCGCCGTGCAGGGCACCAGGAGCGGACATGTGACGGTGCACCCGTGCCTCGCATCGGCTCCCGAGGTCTCGGTCCTGCGCTTCCCGGTGCAGCGCAACGTCGCCGCCGGTGTGCGTGCCAGCGTGAGCAGCAGTGGCGACTGGTGTGTCGTCACCAATGGCTCGGCCGACCTGGTGGTCGACGTCAGCGGGTGGTTCGGCTGAGCGTCGGCTCGCGCTGGCGTCAGCGGCCGCGTCGCGGCGCAGCGACGACCTGACGGGCGACGGTGGCGGCCACCTGCTGCGTCATCGTCAACAGCGCCGCCGCCTCGGGAGCCCGCTCGCGCAGCACTCGCTCGGCCTCGAGCCTACGGATGTTGGCCTGTCGGATGCCGAGCACGCTCGAGCCCACGGCGACGTAGGCCGCGTCGCGAGCCAGCCTGCCCAGGCGTTCGAGGTCGAGGCGGGACAGGTCGAAGTCGGTGAGGTCGTAGGACGGGAAGATGTTCACGGCGGATCTGCGGGACGTGCTCGGTCGGTGTGACGAGACGACGATACCGGTGGTGACCGGTCGACACGAGGTGCGCGCCGCTAACCTCGCCTCTTCGTGGAGACCCCCGACGAGCTCGCGCCCCCCGTCGTGGCGGTCGTGGTTGTGCACGAGCCGGGGGAGTGGTTCGCCGACACGCTCGCCGGACTCGCTGCGCAGGACTACACGAACCTGCGTCACCTGGTCCTGGTGGCCGGTGATCCAGGGGATGTCCCGGCTCGCGTCGCCGCCGCGTTGCCGAACGCCTTCGTGCGCGCCGTCGACGGCAACCGTGGCTACGGCCCGACGGCCAACGAGGTGCTGCGCCTGGTCGAGGGCGACAACGGGTTCTTCTGCTTCCTCCACGACGACGTGGCGCTCGAGCCGGACGCGATCAGGCTGCTGGTCGAGGAGCTCTATCGGTCGAACGCGGGCATCGTCGGGCCGAAGCTCGTCGAGTGGGACGAGCCGATCGTGCTCCAACGCGGCGGCCTGGTGGTCGACCGGTTCGGAGAGGTCGACCCGCTCGTCGAGCCCGGCGAGACCGACCAGGAGCAGCACGACGCAGTGCGCGATGTGTTCGCGCTGCCGTCGGCATGCCTGCTGGTGCGCGCCGACCTGTTCCGGAGCCTCGGCGGGTTCGATACGAACATCGACTTCCACGGTGACGACCTCGACCTGTGCTGGCGGGCGCACCTGGGTGGCGCACGGGTCATCGTCGTGCCCTCCGCGCGGGCGCGGCACATCGGCCGCCTGCCCGAGCGACGTCCCGACCTGGCGCACGTGTCGCTGCGCGAGCGGCACCGCATCGACTCCGTCGTCACGCTCACCGGCGCACGCCGGCTGCCCCTCGTGCTCGCACAACTGGTCGCGCTCAGCATCGGCCAGCTCGTCGTCGGCGTCTTCACCGGCGGCGCGGCGCGGGCCTGGGCGGCGATGCGCAGCCTCATCGCGCAGCTCGGCCGGTTGCCCGCGCTCGTGCGTCGGCGTCGCGAGGTGGCGGCCGGCCGACTGGTGCCCGACCGTGAGATCGTCGGGCTGCAGATGCGCGGCAGCGCCCGCCTCACGACCTACCTGCGCTCGCGTGACGTGCGTTCGGACTCGCGCGACGCGGTCCGTCCGTGGCGCGAGCGGGCCGGGGCCGGGTCGGCCCTCGCCTGGCTGGCCATCGTGGCCGTGGTGTTGATCGGCAGCCGTCACCTTCTCACCGGAGGCGTCCCCCCGGTCGGGGAGTTCCTGCCCTTCGACGACAGCCCGGCGGACATGTTGCGCCGGTACTTCAGCGCCTGGAACGCCCAGGGCCTCGGCACCCGCGCGGCCATGCCCACCGGCATCGGCCTGATCGGAGCGGCAGGGGCGTTGACCCTCTTCCGCATGGGGCTGCTCCACACGCTGTCGATCGTGGGCTTGCTCGTCGTCGGCGCCGTGGGGATGTGGCGGCTCACCCGCGCCTTCAGCTCGCCCCGCTCGCGTCTCGTGGCCACCGTGGTCTATCTGGTCGTTCCACTGCCTGCCCAGCTCATGTCGATGGGCCGTTGGGGGGCGCTCGCGGTCTACGCCGCCCTGCCCTGGTCGATCGACACCATGCGCCGCGCCGCAGGTCTCGAGGCGATGCTGGGAGACTCCGATGGTGAGCGATCGCTCGAGCTGCCGGTTCGGCGGCTCGTGCGCGTCCTGGCAGGTGGCGGCCTGGTGGCCGCAGTGGCCATCGCGCTCGAGCCCTCCTACGTGCTGCTGCTCGTCGCTGTCGCGACAGTGCTCGCGCTCGCGACCCTGGTCACGGGTGCCGGTGGGCGGGTGGCGCTGACGCTCGGGCTGACCGGGCTCGCCTCGGCCCTGCTCGGGTGGGTGTTGAACCTCCCCTGGTCGTGGGGCCTGTTCGGCACGGAGGGCTGGGCCACGGTCGTCGGGCCCCCGCCGAACGGCAGCCGTGGACTGTCGACCATCGATCTGCTCACGTTCGACGTCGGCTCCGTTCAGGGCGCCCTGCTGTCGATCGCTCTCTACCTCCCGGTGGTCGCCGGGATCCTGATCGCCCGGGGCGGCCGGTTCGGCTGGGCGGTCAGGGCGGGGGCGCTGGTCGTGGTGTTCGCCTGGCTCGCCGTGCTCGACGACGGTGGGCGGTTGCCGTTCCAGCTGCCCGAGCCGGGTGTCGTGCTCGTGCCCGTGGCCGTCGGGTTGGCGCTCGCTGCCGGTGGTGTCGTCACTGCGTTCGAGCTCGACGTGCGCGGCGGTGACTTCGGCTGGCGCCAGCCGCTCAGCCTGATCGCTGCGATCGCGATCGTCCTCGGTGCGGTGCCCGGTGTCCTCGCCGTCCAGACGGGTCGTTGGAACCTTCCCGAGACCACCATGATCGACCTGCTCTCCCTACGCAGCAACGCCGAGGGCGACTACCGGGTGCTGTGGATCGGTGACCAGCGCGTGCTCCCCGTCTCCGGCCGGGCGGTCAGCCCCGGGGTCGCCTATGCGATCACCACCAACCGCACGCTCGAGGTCGACGAGACCTGGCGGACACAAGCCAGCGAGGGCGATGATGACGTGCAGGCCGCGCTGGCGGCGCTGGCCGCGGGGTCGACCACCCGGGTGGGTCGGCTGCTCGCTCCCTTCGGTGTGCGCTACGTCGTCGTGCCTGTCACCGACGGCGCGGTGTCGACGTCGGTCGATCCGCTGCCGCTACCCACCGGCCTGCTCGACGCGATCGGCGATCAACTCGATCTGGCGGAGGAGTACAGCCCGCCGAACTTCATCGCCTTCGAGAACCGCGCCTGGATCCCCGTGCGCAGCGTGCTCTCCGCTGCTGGCGCGGAGGCCAGCCGAAGCGCAGGCGCTCCGGCGCTGGCGAGCTCGGACGCGTCCGGAGCATCGCCGGTCATGGTCGGTGCCGACCACCTGCGCGACGCGACGGCCGACGTGCCCGCAGGGACCGTGCACCTCGGCGTGCCGCTCGACGAGGGGTGGTCGCTGTCCGTCGACGGCCGCGACATCGACCGCCGACCTGCCTTCGGTGTCACCACGGCGTACGACCTCGACGCCCCAGGCGCGGCCACGCTCGGCTTCGACAACCCCGCCTCGCGGCGCCTCGTGGTGCTCGTGCAGGTGATGGCCTGGTTGCTCGTGCTCGCCCTGGCGCTGGGCGCCTGGTTGCCGCGACGTGTGCCGCGGTTGAGCGTCGCAAGTGACGATGTGGAGCCTGTGCTCACGCTCGACCCGGTGCTGCAGCACAGCGCCGTCGAGGTGGACGTCGACGAGGGGGATGGCAGTGCCGATGCGCTCGGCGGCGCCGTCGCCGGCGCAGCGCCCGACGACGAGGGCACTGTCGACGATGCGCCCGGTGACGACCCCGACCCCGACCTCGGCGCGGCCCCCGACCTCGATGGAGGACGGCGATGAGCCCGCAGCGTTCGGCGGCCGCGATCGTCGCCACGGTCGCCCTCGTCGCCCTGGGCATCACGGGCCGCGACGAGGCGGTGACGCTCGCCTCGACGTTCACCAGCCTCGGCGCGCCGACGATGCCGTTCGTGCCTCGTGGCTCGTTCATCTCCGCCTCGTGGTTCTGCCCCGGCGTGCCGGCCGGCGAGGAGGGCGTCGGCGGTGAGGTGCTGATCGTCAACCCGACCGAGGAGCCCCGGGAGGGGACGGTCTCCGTGATGACCTCCGCAGCCGGTGGCGGTGCCGTGCTCGAAGCGTTCTCCGTCGAGGCGCGGTCGTCCACACGGATCGATCTCCGCGAGCTCCAGGCCGAAGGATCGTTCCTGTCTGCCGTGGTGGAGATCCAAGGCGGCGGAGGCTTTGTCGAGCAGGTCGCCCGCCACCCGGCCGGTGACACGGTGTCGCCCTGTGCGAACGCGACCTCCGGCTCCTGGTACTTCGCCGACGGCTTCACCGTCGCCGACAGCGTGGAGCGGCTCGTCGTCACCAACCCCTACCCGGACGCGGCGATCATCGACGTCGGCTTCGTCACGGTCGACGGCGAGCGCAACCCGTCACGCCTGCAGGGGTACCCGATCCCCGGGCGATCGGTGGCGGTGCTCGAGCTCGGCGCACGCGACGAGCCGGTCGTCGCCGCCAGGATCACGGCGTCCCGTGGGCGTGTGGTGGCGGCGCGCGCCCAGCACTACCTCGGTGGAGGGCGCCTCGGGTACTCGCTGTCGCTGGGGGCGCCGTCGCTGTCGGACCAGTTCTACTTCGCCGACGGTGAGCGCGAGACGGGCATCACCGAGCTCTATCAGGTGTTCAACGCGTCCGCGCAGGAGGTGGTGGTCGACGTCAGGTTCCTCGGCCTCCCGGCGGACACGCCGTTCCTGAACGACACCCAGATCACCGTGCCCGCAGGTCGGGTCGCGACCCTCGACACGTCGACGATCGAGGAGTTGCCCGAGGGCCGTCACGGAGTCGTGTTCTCGACGTTCTCGACGTCGTCGATCGTCGTCGAACGGGTCCTCACCCGTCCGGCCGGCAGGAGCGTCGCGACCTCGGTCGTGATGGGCATGCCTCCGGGGTTGGCGAGCTCGCGGTGGACCGCAGGTGTGGTGGCCGACGCGCCGCTCGACGACGCCCTGGTCGTGCTCAACGTCGACAGCCTCGCCACCACGGTGTCGGTCTCCGTCCTCGGCCCGGGCGGGTTCGTGCCCGTGCCCGGGCTCGACGCACTGCCCCTCCCTGCGGGCGGGGTGATCACCGTCCCCCTCGTCGATCCGCAGGTGGTCGGCGCGCCGATCGTCGTCGAGAGCTCCCAGCGGTTGTTCGTCGAGCGGCTCACACCGCGCGGGTCGGACCGCTCGGGCCGATCCGGGTCCTACGCTCTCCCGGGTTGAACGGAGCAGCGCTCGTGGAACGTCTTGTCGTCGCGGCAGCCATCATCGTCGTCGTCATCGCCATCGCCGGGGCATTGCGGCGGCGACGGCCCGACGCTCCCACCCAGGTGGTCCACGAGGTGCCCCAACAACTCGACCGGGCGGACTTCGATCGTCGCGATGCCGAGTGGCTGGTGGTCGTGTTCACCTCGGCGACGTGCCACACCTGTGCCGATGTGGTCGCCAAGGCCTCCGTGCTCGCCGGCGCGTCGGTCGGCGTGGTCGACGTCGAGTTCGGTGCGGCCCGTGACCTGCACCGCCGCTACGGGATCGAGGCCGTGCCGGCGTTGGTGCTCGCCGACCGGGACGGTGTGGTCCACCGGTCCTTCGTCGGTCGTGTGTCTGCGACCGACCTGTGGGCTGCGGTCGCCGAGGCGCGCCAGCCCGGCAGCACCCCGTCCGGGCGGGGAGAGGGCTGCGACGGGTCAGCTGGCGGGTGACGGCGACGGGACGTCGGCCCGGTCGTGGGGCCCCATCGTCGTCTGGAGCAACCGGGCCACCTCGGTGCCGTCGATGGTCTCCTTCTCGAGGAGCTCCTCGGAGACACGGTCGAGGCCGGCGCGGTGCTGCACGAGCAGATCGTGGGCCCGCTTCTCCTGGTCGTGGAGGATCCTGGCGATCTCCTCGTCGATCCGGCGAGCCGTCTCGTCGCTGTACTCGCGGCCGCTGGGCATCAGGTCCTCACCGAGGAAGACCTGCTGCTGGCCCGCCCAGGCCAGCGGCCCGATCGAGGCGCTCTTGCCCCACTCGCGCACCATGCGTCGCGCGATCGACGTGGCCTGCTCGAGGTCGTT
>DAINND010000086.1:0-10694 GCA_036736065.1 Ilumatobacteraceae bacterium | reverse complement strand
CGACGGTCTGGTCGCCGCTGATGTCGAGGTCGCCGACGAACTCGTCGAGGAACAGACGCCGAAGGCTCTTCGGGCTGCGGCTGTAGCGAGCGAACAACGCCCCCTTCACCACCTCGGGAAGGTTGACCAGCGCGAAGACCGGACCCTCGAGGTTCGTGAAGTACCGCCGCAGCACGTCAGCTTCGCTCGCGGTGAACGTTTCGGGGACGTAGACCGTCACAGGTTCGGACTCTAGGCGCAACGGCACCGCTGCACGGAGGATGGGGCTGGGGACAACCGGATCAGAGGACGCTCACGTCTCGCGGCCGGCGCTCGAAGTCCGCCTCGACCGCCGAACGCAGCGACGCCGAGCACCACACGTCCACGACGGTCATCGCCATGGCCTTGGCGCCGTCGATCACTGCACGATCACCCTGCTCGGACCCTGCGGCGCGAGCGAACTCCGCGGTGTGGATGGGCACGCCGTCGTCGGCGACCTTGATCATCGGGTGGATCGAGGGCACGAGGTAGCTGACGTTGCCCATGTCCGTCGAACCGACGACGGGACGACCGATCACGGACGGGTCGACGACCTGCCTGCCCAGACGAGCAGCATTGGCCACGTAGGTCTGCACGAGCGGGCCGTTGTCGATCATGTCGGCGTACGGGTAGCCCTCCCACTCCGCTGTGCACGAGCACCCGGTCGCATGCGCGGACGCTTCGATGCAGGCGACGACGCGCTCCTTGAGCGGCTGGAGCGAGGCCATCGTCGGCGAACGGACCATCCAGAGCATCTCCGTTTCGGCAGGCACGATGTTGGCCACGTCACCCGCACGCGTGAACACGCCGTGGATCCGCTCGCGAGGCAGGATGTGCTGGCGCAGCGCGGCGACGTTGACGTAGCCGAGCACGGCCGCATCGAGCGCGTTGCGGCCTTCGTGCGGGGCGGCCGCAGCGTGTGCTGCTCGGCCCTGGAAGCGGACACGCATCTGTTCGACCGCGATGCAGTCCATCCGGATCAGGTCGATGTCGGCGGGGTGCACCATCATCGCCGCGGCAAGGCCGTCGAATGCGCCGTGGCGCCCCATCGCCACCTTGCCGCCACCCCCCTCTTCGGCGGGTGTGCCGAGGATCCGCACCCGCCCGCCTGCCTCCTCGGCGACGACCGCCGCAGCAAGGCCGGCGCCGAGACCTGCGGCTGCGATCACGTTGTGCCCGCATGCGTGGCCGAGGCCGGGGAGCGCGTCGTACTCGCACAACACGGCGACGTCGGGCCCTTCGCGCCCGGCGCGCGCCTCGAAGGCGGTCGCCACCCCATAGGCGTGCCGCAGGGGGTCCCGCCCCTCGTCATCGAGCACTGCGGTGAGCAGGTCGTGGGCGAAGACCTCCTGGTAGTTGAGCTCGGGGTGGGCGTGGATCTGCCGACTCGCCTCGACCAGGCGGGCGGCGAGCCGAGCGACCTCCGCGCAGACCCGCGCCTTCAACGAATCGATGCGCTCCTGCTGGTCCGCCATTGCTGCTCCTTCGCTGCCGTCTTCCGCGCAGACGCTACTGCGCTCCGCCGATGACCGACAGGTGTCCGGCGGCGCTCACACCACGACGGTGAGCGCGTCGGGCACTACCACCACCCGGGCCGATGACGCCGTCACCCATGGCTCGCCGTCGACGATCAGCGACATGGCGCGGGCGAAGACGAGCTCCACCTCGGCATGCTGGCGGACCTCGATGCACGGATGGGGCACGTGGGTGCCGTGGACCAGGCGGCCCCGAGCGCGCAGCCGGTCGCGCCAGGACATCGCCGGATCGACGCGAACGACGTCGACCCTGCCATCGCCGGGGTGGGAGCGCGGGGCGACGTCCCAGGCGCCGAGGTACTGCGCGTTCATCACTGCGACGACCTCACCGCGCCACCATCGCCGCCGTGCGACCAGATGGCTGCAGCACCAGGTCTGGTCACCCGCAGCCTCGAGGTGCACGACATCGACCGGCAGGATCGCGACCTCACCCGAGAAGCGGGCCTCGTCGCCCGGTCCTCCTACCGCGCGCATCAGGTCGCCCCCGAGCAGACCGATCGGCGGCGGTCGGCGTCCGCTCGAGAGCGCCTCGCACGCGATCCGACGCAGGGCGGCATCGTCGGTCACCGTGACCATGTCGGCCGGGGCCTGACCGGTGCTCCCCCATGGCTCACCCTTCCGGACGGTCATCGTCGACCCCCTCGCCCTCGGGTTGCTGCTCCACCGCCGACGACGCTGCGACGACGCCACGGAACAGCTGCTGCGCAGCCTGCTCGGCGCTGCGGCGGGTCGCGGCCTCAGGGGCCACGAGCGCGAGTTGGCGGAGCAGGTCGATGAGCTGCTTGGTGGTCCGGACGAAGTCGCCACCACTCAGCTCTTCGGCGTCGACCACCTCGGCGAAACCCTCTCCGGCGGCCCATGCGAAGGCCACGGCCACGAAGGTCGGGTCCGGCGCCCGGTGCTCGGCGAGCCCGGCCTCGGCCTCGATGGCCTGCAGCTCGGCGCTCACCGCGCTGATACGCTGCCAGCGCCGACGGACCGTCGGCGAGGGGAACCACGGCGGCGGAGGGGCGTCCTGGCGCCGGTGCTCGTAGACGAAGACGGACACCAGTCCGGCGAGCGCTGCCGGCTCGAGGTCGTCGAGCAGGCCCTGGGTGATGCACTCGACGACCAAGAGATCGCTCTCGTGGAAGGTGCGGGCGAGGATCGCACCGGACGGGGTGAGCGACCACCCGTCGACGTAGCCCCAGTTCTCGAGGATCCGCAGCACACGGTCGAAGTCGCGCGAGATCGTCTGACCCCGACCCTTGACCCGCTGCTGGAGCTCGTCGACCTCGCGGGCCACCCGCGCCGCCTGGTTGGCCGAGCGGAGGCGTTCCTCCAGGTCGGGGTCCTGCGTCACCGGATGGCCGGTGAGGTCCGTCTCGTCGCGGACCACGCCGCGCCGACGCGGACGGACGTCGTCGACACGGGCGCGCTCGAGGCGTTCGGCGACCACGCGCTGGTAGTGCTGCCGGGTCGGGGCGAACTCGGGTGGCAACTCGATGTGCCCGATCGCGCGGGGCGGCTCGTCGAAGTCGTCCCCGCTCAGCTGCACCAGGTCACGGCGTGCGGTGATGCCGGTCAGGCGCACCCCGTTCTTGCGGTGAGCCGTCGCGACGACGGCGATCCGACCGGAGTACCGCCCCTTCTCGGCGTACACGATGTCGCCCGGGCGAAGGCGCAGCATGGCGAGCGTCACCGGATCGTCGCGCCCGATCGTCGCTGGCTGCGGGGCCCGTGACGCCGCCCCCTCGGTGAGCAGCCGGCGGTAGTCCTCGATGTCCCCGTAGGGGCTGCGCGACGCATCGGTGAGCTCTCGAAGGTGCTCCCGTCGACGTTCGAGGCGAGCCTCGAGGCGCACCACGTCGCGGTCGGCCTGGTACTGGGCGAAGGACAGGTTCAGCAGGTGGTGGGCCTGCTCGCTCGTGTAGGCGCGCACCAGGTTGGCAGCCATGTTGTAGGTCGGTCGGAACGCCGAGTTCAGGTGGAAGGTGCGGCTGCTGGCCAGCGCAGCCACCTGGTCGAAGGGCACGAAGGGGCTCCAGAGCACGATGGCGTGACCGAGCTCGTCGCTCCCACGGCGGCCCGCCCGACCGGTCAACTGCGTGTACTCGCCGGGGCTCAAGAACGCGTGGTGGTCACCCGTGAATTTGGTGAGCTTCTCGATCACCACGGCCCTGGCCGGCATGTTGATCCCGACGGCGAGCGTCTCGGTGGCGAACACCACCTTCACGAGGCCCTGCGCGAAACATGCCTCGACGACCTCCTTGAACGGCGGCACCATCCCTGCGTGGTGCGCAGCCACGCCCGCTTCGAGCTGGGCCAGGAACTGGCCGTACCCGAGCACGGCGAGGTCGCCGGGGTCGAGCCCGCCCAGCCGCTCGTCGACGATCGCCCGGATGCGGTCCCGCTCGTCACCGGTCGTGAGGCGGGCGCCGGCGGCCAGCGTCGCCCGCGCCGCCTCATCGCACTGGTTGCGACTGAAGATGAAGTGGATCGCCGGGAGCATGCCCTCACGTTCCAGCATGTCGACGACGTCGAGCCGCGACGGTGTGTACAGCTTGCGCCGACCCATCGTGCCTCGTCGACCACGCCCACCCTTGGGCGAACGCGCCGCCTCACCGTCGATACGCAGCGCCTGGTGGTTCGGGCGGCCACCGACGAGCACCGGAAGGAGATGCATCCGGTCGTGGGTGCGGTCCCCGACGAAGTAGAGGTTCTCGAGCCGCACCGGCCGACGCTCCTCGACCACCGCCTTGGTCGGGCCGCGGACCGTCGAGATCCAGTCGGCGAGCTCGTGGGCGTTGCTGACCGTGGCCGACAGGCAGACCAGGCGGACGTGGCTCGGCAGATGGATGATCACCTCCTCCCACACCGGGCCGCGATAGGCGTCCTGCAGGAAGTGCACCTCGTCGAGCACGACCACATCGAGCAGGTCGAGCGCCCTGTTGCGCCCGTAGATCATGTTGCGCAGCACCTCGGTGGTCATCACCACCACCGGCGCGTCACCGTTGATCGAGTTGTCACCGGTGAGCAGGCCGACCTGGTCCGCACCGTGGCGGGCGACGAGGTCGTGGTACTTCTGGTTCGACAGCGCCTTGATCGGCGCGGTGTAGAACGCACGTCGGCCGCTGCGCCGGGCGACGTCGATGGCGTACTCGGCCACGACGGTCTTGCCGCTGCCCGTCGGCGCCGCGACCAGCACCGACTGCCCGGCATCGAGTGCGTCGACAGCGTGGACCTGGAAGCCGTCGAGGGCGAACCCGTAGTGCGCGATCAGCTCGGCCCGGTCGGCTCGCACGTCAGCAGCCTGCCGTCAGCCCGTTGCTCCGGCAGCACGCTTTCGGCGCTGGAACAGGTACCCGATCAGCACCGAGAGCAGGTAGAACAGCGACATCGGCAGCGCCAGGGCCAACATGCTGTACGGGTCGCCGCTCGGGGTGATCACGGCTGCGATGACGAACACGATCAAGATCGCGTAGCGCCAGCTCTTGAGGAGCGTCTGGGGTGTCAGCACGCCGACGATCTGCAGGAAGACCAGCAGCACCGGGAACTGGAAGGCGATGCCGAACGCGGCGATCATGAGCCCGACGAGACGGATGTACTTGTCGACGGCGTAGATGGTCTGCACCGCCTCACCCGACCAGGCGATGAGGAACTCGAGCGCCTTCTCGAGGGTGAGATACGCGACGAGGGCGCCGAGGGCGAACAGCAGGACCGACGAGAGGATGAACGGGATCGCGTACTTCTTCTCGCGGGCGTGCAGCGCAGGCACGACGAACCGCCAGATCTGCCACATGATCACGGGCAGCGCGAGCAGGATCCCTCCGTAGAGCGCGACGGAGAGCCGAGTGGTGAACCCGGCGACAGCGTCGGTGGAGATGATGTTCCCGTCGCTCAGCTCGCAGTACGAGGGCTGGAGCTCGCAGAGGTTCCGGTAGGGCTGCAGCAGGAAGTCGAGCAACGGGTTGTAGACGGCGAGGATGATGACGATGCCGAGCGTCACGGCGAGCAGGGCCCGGATGATGCGGACGCGCAGCTCGGCCAGGTGCTCGGTGAGCGTCATCTGGTCGTCGGGGGTCGCCACCTTTGCGCGTTCGTCCTTGCTGAACGGGGTCTTCATGACGCCGTCGTCCCCGTGGAGGGCGGAGGCGGCTCGACCTGCGTCGCGTCGGCCGACGTCGTCGCCGTCCCCGGCGCTGCTGTCTCGGGTGGCGTCGCCGTCTCCGGCGCTGCTGCCGTCTCGGGCCCTGCTGAGCCGCTCGCAGCAGCGGCGGACGAGGTGGCTGCAGACCGTGGCTTGCCCGCGTGCAGATCTGCTGCTGCGTCGAAGTCCGCCGCCTGCCGGATGGCATCGGCGGTCTGACGCATCTCACGCATCGGCTCGTCCAACACCTCCTTGAGCTCGCTCTGGAAGCCAGTTGTCATCTTCTTGAACTCGGCATAGGTGCGGCCGAACGAGCGGATCGCGTCGGGGAGCTTCTCCGGGCCCAGGATGATGAGCGCCAGCAAGAGCAGGAAGATGATCTCGCTGCCGGAGAAGTTGAACACAGGGGCAGTCTAGGAGAGATGCCCGGGTGCGCCGCAGCGTCGTCGCGACCGGCAGTCGGCACGACGATGCGCGGCATTCGGTGCCACACTGGGTCGGTGCAGCAGCGCCTCCCCTCCCTGCTCGACGCCCCCATCGCCTTCGCCCACCGCGGGGCTAGGGCGCCCGCACCGGAGACCACCATCGAGGCGTTCGCGCTGGCGCTGCGGCTCGGGGCCACCGGCCTCGCGCGCGCCGTCTGGCTCACCGCCGCCGGCGTCCCGGTGCTCGACCACGACGGCGTCGTGCCAGGACGCTTCACGAAGCGTCCGATCGCCGAGCTACGCCGCTCTGAGCTCCCGAGCCACATCCCCACCCTGAGCGAGCTCTACGAGCAGTGCGGGACCGGCTACAGCCTCTCCCTCGACCTCAAGGCACCAGAGACCGGGGCTGCTGTCATCGACGTCACGCGCGACGCTGCGCCCGACATGCTGGAGCGCCTCTGGCTGTGCTCGCCCGTCTGGGAGCAGCTCCTCCCGCTGCGCGGCCTGGGAGCGAAACTGGTCGATTCGACGCGGCTGCAACGGATCAAGGAGGGACCGGAGCGGCGGGCGGCGACGCTGGCCGAGCACGGCATCGACGCGATCAACCTGCACCACACCGACTGGAACGGTGGTCTCGTGGCCCTCTTCCACCGCTTCGACCGGGTCGCGTTCGGCTGGGACATGCAGCACCACGATGTGCTGCGCCCATCGCTGCGCATGGGCCTCGACGGGGTCTACAGCGACTGGGTCGATCGGATGGTCGACTCCTATCGCGCCGAGCTCGGCTCACTGCCGCGTTCGAGTGATTAGAGCCAGCCCCAGTCGCTCATCGGCCAGATGATCACGAAGGCCCGGCCGATCAGCATCTGATCGGACACGGGCCCGAACACCCTGCTGTCGCTCGACTTGCCACGGTGGTCGCCGAGCACGAACACGGTCTCGGGCGGCACGACCAACGGCGCCTGGTCGCCGCCACAGCCGTCACGGGCCTGGATCGCCGGATCGATGTAGGGCTCGATCAGCGCGTTGCCGTTCACGTACACGACACAGGACCGGAACTCGATCGTCTCGCCCGGGAGCCCGACCACTCGCTTGATCAGGTCGCGCTCCTCGGCAGCACCTTCGAAGCGCTTCAGCACCACCACGTCCCCACGGCCGGGATCATGGAGGCGGTAGCTGAGCCGGTTGACGAGCACACGGTCACCGTTCTGCAGCGTGTTGATCATCGATGCACCCTTGACGGCGAACTGTTGCACCACGTAGGCACGCACCAGCAGCGCTGACGAGATCGCCACGATGACCACGAGCACCCACTCGACGAGCGGGTTGATCCGCCGCTTGCCGACACCGGAGCGGGATGATGCGATGACCCCGGAGTGGGCGTCGAGGTCGGGATCCACGGTCATGGTGAACCAACCGTACCGGAACGGCCCGACAGGGCCACTGCATGGGACGCCGCCGAGGCTACGGCCCGGAAGAAGAGCGGGTCCTCCTCGGGGCCTCGCCCCATGGTGGTGACGCGCAGGTCGACGGCACGCAGCAGTTCGTCGACCTCCGGGGGCTCGACGACGTGCACCTGGTGCGCAGCGAGTCGACCCGACTCATCGGCGAGCTCGGGTGGCAGCACGACGTCGACGGGGACCGGGGTGAGCGAGAGCGCGGTCAACGTGTGGTGGCTGATCCCACGGTGCCGCTCGCGCGCGTCGCCGCTGATCGCGCGGCACAAGACGACCGGTCGCGCCCCGCGCGCCCGGGCGGCGACGCCGATCGCTGCCGCCTCGACCGCCGTCGTGCCGAGCGGGCTCGCCGTCCCGACGACGCCAGGCCCCATCGCGCAGATCACCAGGTCGGCCCGTTGGCGCTCCACCGCCAGGTGCAGCGCGGACGGCATGCTGACGGCCTCGAGGTCGCCGCCGAAGGCGTGCCCGGCAGTGACCGTTCCGTCGAGCAGCCCGCGGCCGACGAGGTCGTGGACGAGGTCGCTGATGGCGAGTGGGAGCGCTGCCCCATCGGTCATGACGTAGGAGATCCGCAGGTCGGGCCGCAAGGACTTCGCGACGACGGCGGCAACCCCGACCTGGCTGTGCAGGCTGCCGACGAGCACCGGGGTGCCTCTGAGGTTCGGCAGCACGGCCTGGGCCTCGGGCGCCGACGCGAGGCCGACCAGCTCCTCGGCTGCGCCCGTGTCGATCTGGAGGCTCGTGTAGCGGACCTTCATGATGTGCCCTGGGCCCGGGAGGTCGAGGTCCCTGCGCCCCAGGTTCCAGTGCACGACGTGCCAGCCGCCGGTGCCGAGAGCGAGGGCGACAGCGGTGGTGTTGACCACCACGTCATCACCCACGTCGACGGTGCCGACGAGCGCCGTGAGCGCGTAGGCCCGCGAGTCGTCGTCGAGGCCGACGCGTTGGATGCCGGGCCGCTCCTCGAGGATCTCGACCACTCTCCGGGTTCGGAACGAAGGCATTGCCGGAGCGCTACAGGGACGCGATGAGCTTCTCGACCCGCTCGTCGCGGCTCTTGAACGGGTCCTTGCAGAGCACCGTGCGCTGCGCCTGGTCGTTGAGCTTCAGGTGGACCCAATCGACGGTGTAGTCGCGCTTGCGCTCCTTGGCGCGGCGGATGAACTCACCGCGCAGGCGGGCGCGGGTGGTCTGCGGTGGCTGGTCGACGGCGAGGTCGATGTCGGCGTCGGAGCAGATCCGCTCGACCATGCCGTGGGCCTGCAGCTTGTAGAACGGGCTGCGCTCACGGCTGATGTCGTGGTACTGCAGGTCGAGCAACTGCACCCGCGGGTCACCGAGCGTCAGCCCGTGGCGCTCGCGGTAGGCCTCGATGAGGCGGTACTTGATGACCCAGTCGATCTCGCGGTCGAGCTTCAGCGGGTCGTTCTCGATCGTCGAGATGCAGTGCTCCCACATCTCGAGGGCGCGCTGCTCGAGCGGAGGAAAGCCCTTGCTGTCGGCGTAACGCAGTGCACGGTCGAGGTACTCGCGCTGGATGTCGAGCGCGCTGAGCTCGCGCCCGTTGGCCAGGCGCACGCGGCGTCGGCAGGTCATGTCGTGGCTGATGTCGCGGATGGCCCGGATCGGGTTCTCGAGGGTGAGGTCGCGCAGCACCACCGAGGGGTCCTCGAGCATGCGCAGCATGCACGCCGCCGATCCGACCTTCACGAACGTGGAGTACTCACTCATGTTGGAATCACCGACGATGACGTGCAGACGTCGATACCGCTCGGCGTCGGCGTGTGGCTCGTCGCGGGTGTTGATGATCGGTCGGCTGCGCGTGGTGGCGCTGGAGACACCTTCCCAGATGTGCTCGGCGCGTTGGGCGATCGAGTACAGCGGCCCACGCGCCGTCTGCAGCACCTTGCCCGCGCCGGTGAAGATCTGGCGGCTGACGAGGAACGGGATGAGGACCTCGGTGTAGTGCCCGAGCTCGTCGTCGCGGCTCGTGAGGTAGTTCTCATGGCACCCGTAGCTGTTGCCGGCCGAGTCGGTGTTGTTCTTGAACAGGTACACCGTGCCGCGGATGCCCTCTTCGCGGAGCCGCTGCTCGGCGGACTCGACCAGGCTCTCGAGGATCCGCTCCCCGGCCTTGTCGTGGACGACGACGTCGTAGATGCTGTCGCACTCCGGCGTCGCGTACTCGGGGTGGGATCCGACGTCGAGGTAGAGCCGGGCGCCGTTCTGCAGGAACACGTTGCTGCTCCGGCCCCAGCTGACCACCCGGCGGAAGAGGTACCTGGCGACCTCGTCGGGGCTCAGCCGTCGCTGCCCTCGAAGGGTGCAGGTGACGCCGTACTCGTTCTCGAGCCCGTAGATGCGCCGCTCCATGGGGACAACCTAGTGGCAGCGAGGTCAGCGGGCGCGGCGGAACCGCAGCGGCGCGCCGGGCGGCCGCTGCGCGACCAGGCCGATGTCGGCCGGATCGACGACCGCGACCACCGGGTACCCACCGGTGACCGGATGGTCGGCGAGCATCACGATGGGCTGGCCATCCGGTGGCACCTGGACGGCCCCTTCGACCAACCCCTCGGACGGCAACTCCCGGTGCTCGGACCGCTCGAGGGCCGGCCCCGCGAGCCTGGCCCCCATGCGGTCGCTCGCTGCCGACACCACCCACTCGGCGCCGAGCAGACGATCCCACGTCCCGTCGACGAACCAGTCGAGGCGCGGACCGGGCCACAGCCGGACGGCGACCTCGGGATCGCGAGGCACAGCGACCGCGTCCGACGGCGAGCCCGTCGCGTCGGCGCCGAGGTCGAGGCCATCGGGCCAGCCGGCACGGTCGACACCCCCGCGCAGAGCCAGGTAGACGCGGGCACCACCGCGCAGCCGACCGACCCGCACCACGGCACCTGCAGGCAACGCCACCGGCGCCCCCCAGCCGAGCGGCGGGCCCTGCTCCACGTCGAGGTCGACCTGGCTCCCCGTCACCGCCACCAACGCCGGATGTGTGAGCTCGACCACCAGCCCTCCCGAGGTCTCGACCGCAGCCGCCTCTGAGTTGTTTCCGACCAATCTGTTGTCGAGGCGCAGCGACTCGAGGGCGACCGCTCCCCCACGACCGCTGCCCAGGTGGGCCAGG
>DAINND010000085.1:0-10779 GCA_036736065.1 Ilumatobacteraceae bacterium | reverse complement strand
TCGAAGGGCTTCATCGTGCGGGTCAGATAGGCGCCGCGCTCGGTGGCGTGCGAGGCGCGAAGCGCCTGGCGCCCTGCTCGTCCTCCCGATCGGCGGCCTGAAGCGTTCGCAGCAGTGTCGATGGCAGCTGGCTCGTTCATGGGGCGCCTCCGGCGTCGATGAGGTCGGTTGTCGACCCGACGGACGATTCGGTCGGGCGGCTCTCCCTGCGACGGCGTCGACCCGCGCGCTCCGACCCGCTGCCTTCGGACGGCGTGCGCTCGGGCAGTGTCACGACACTGGCGAGGTTCGGCGTGGGCGCGGAGGCGTGAGGGAATGCCATCGCCGCCACGAACAGCCGCTGGAAGTCCGGCTCCGTCGCGGTCTCGACCTTCTCGACGCGGCGCACGGCCTGTTCCATCTCCCGCCTCGCCGTGAGGGACAGCAGCGCTCGCGCTGCACCGACCCCTGCCGCATTTCCCACCGAGCGCACCCGATCCACCGGGCAGTCGGGCACCAGGCCGAGGACCAGGGCATAGAGCGGATCGATGTGCGCACCGAATGCTCCGGCGAGACGGATGTCATCGACGGACGCGAGGCCGGCCCGCGCCACGAGCAGGTCGCTGCCCGCGCGCAGTGCGGCCTTGGCCAACTGGATCGCACGGACGTCGTTCTGGGTGATGCAGAGCTGCACGTCGCCGCGTTCGAGCACCACGTAGCGGAACGTCCGCCCATCCGGCACCACGCGGGAGCTGCGCGCGGCGAGCCCACCTTGGATCACGCCGTCGGCGTCGATGACCCCGGCGAGGTACATCTCGGCGATCACCTCGATGATGCCCGAGCCGCAGATGCCGGAGATGTCGAGATGCTCCACCGACTCGGCGAAGCCCGGGGCGTCGCTCCAGAGGTCGCTGCCGCTCACCTTCACCCGCGCCTCGAGGGTCTGCGGGTCGATCCGGACACGTTCGACGGCCCCGGCGGTCGCGCGCTGGCCGCAGCTGAGCTGCGCGCCCTCGAAGGCCGGCCCGGTGGGGCTCGACGCCGCGAACTGCTGCACCTCGTCGCCGAGGACGATCTCCGCATTCGTGCCGACGTCGACGAGGAGTTGCGTCGTCGACGACCGGTGGGGGCCCTCGGCGAGGATCACCGCGGCGGTGTCCGCGCCGACGTGGCCTGCGATGCACGGCCCGACGTAGGCGCGCGCGTTCGGCAGGGGCAGGCCGAGCTCGCGCGCGGGGAGCTGAACGGCCTCGGCGGTGGCCAGGGTGAACGGCGCCTGCCCGAGCGGTGTCGGGTCGATCCCGAGCAGCAGGTGGTGCATGATCGGGTTGCCCACCAGGACGATCTCGAGCACACGGTCGAGATCGCCGCCTGCCTCGGCGGCCAGCTCGGCTACCAGCTCGGCGAGCGCCGCGCGCACGGCGGACGTGAGCTGCTCGTCACCGCCCGGGTTCATCATCACGTACGAGACGCGGCTCATCAGGTCCTCGCCGAAGCGGATCTGCGGGTTCATGCGACCTGCCGACGACAGCACCTCACCGGACGCGAGGTCGCACAGGTGACCGGCGATGGTGGTCGAACCGATGTCGACGGCAACGCCGCAGATGCGCTCCACGAATCCGGGCCACACGGCCACGACCTCACCCGGTGCGCCAGGGGCGTCGGCGCGTCGCACGGCGACCGTGGCTGCGCGGTCCTGTCCGCCGAAGGCCCGATGCACCTGGCGGAGCGCAGCGGGCGAGAGGCACTCCACGTGACGTTGGTACTCGGCCGCCAGCTGATCGATGACGAGGTCGCTCATGCTCGCAGCGTCGCCGAGGACGCTCGGGGCCAACTCGAGGTAGGCGAGTGACACCGCCGGGTCGAGCGTGACATCGTCGAGCGCGAGCGCCTTGCGGACCACGGGCCGGTGGACCTGGCTCTCCGGGGGCACGTCGGCGACGACGTCCGCCTGGACCAGGGCGCAGCAGCCGAGCCGACGCTCAGGGGCCAGACCCTTGCGCTCGCGGTACCGCACCTCGGTCTCCGTGACGGCGTTCAACGACGTCGGTCCGACCTCGATCGCCCACTTCGCGAAGGTGCCCTCCTCCACGGTGACCTGGCAGCGACCGCAGATCCCCCGCCCACCGCACACGGAATCGAGGTCCACGCCCAGCTCGCGGGCGGCGTCGAGCAGCGGCGTGCCCGGTACGACGTCGGTCGACAGGCCAGATGGGGTGAAGACCACGCGAGGCACGATGGGTCCCGTCAGCCGCGGCTGCGGCGCCTTCCCTCGCGACCCTCGCGGGCACCAGCGGCGGCATTGGGGTCGCGGTTGGCCTTGATCCAGGCGAAGCAGTCGCGATCGTTGCCCATCAGCACGTCGGCGGCCATGATCGCCGCCTTCACCTCGGGATGCATCGGGTTCATGATCGCCGAGGACATGCCGTTGGCCATCGCCATCGACAGGAAGGTGCCTGTGATCTGGTTGCGGTTCGGCAACCCGAAGCTGACGTTCGATGCCCCGCATGTGGTGTTGACGCCCAGCTCCTCGACCAGCCGGCGCAGGAGGGCGAACACCTGTCGTCCGGCGGTGCCCATGGCGCCGATCGGCATGACGAGCGGATCGACGACGACATCCGAGGCAGGGATGCCGTGGTCGGCAGCTCGGTGCACGATCCGCTTGGCGACCTCGAAGCGCACGTTGGGATCTTCCGAGATGCCGGTCTCGTCATTGCTGATCGCGACGACGGCTGCCCCGTACTTGGCGACGAGGGGCAGCACCCGCTCCATCACCTCGTCCTCACCGGTGACCGAGTTGACGAGCGGCTTACCCCGGTAGACCGCGAGCCCCGCTTCGAGCGCCTCGATGATCGACGAGTCGATCGACAGCGGCACGTCGGTGACGGACTGGACGAGTTGCACGGCTCTGGCGAGGAGCGCAGGCTCATCGGCCAGCGGGATGCCGGCATTGACGTCGAGCATCTGCGCGCCCGCCTCCACCTGGGCCAGCGCATCGGCCTCGACACGGCTGAAGTCCCCGTTCTTCATCTCCTCGGCGAGCAGCTTGCGCCCGGTGGGGTTGATCCGCTCACCGATCATGACGAACGGCCGGTCGTGGCCGATCACCACTTCCTTGGTGGCGGAGCTGATGATGGTGTCGGTCATTGCTCGCTGTCCTGGTTCTCCGTGGCCGCGGCGTCGCGGTCCGGGTCGTGTGGGTCCCAGCCACCGTTGGTGACCAGGGTGTTGAGTCGCTCGTTGGTGAACTCGCGCTCGATGTGCTCGGCGGTGTTGGTGACGCACTCCACGAGGTCGCCGACCACGGCGTGGGTGGTGCGCCGCCATTCGCCGACGTACTCCTGGGCGGTCTTCTTGCCGGCCACCATGGCCGCTCGGTCGATCGCCTTCTGGAAGCGGTGCGGCAGCATCACCTGGTGGCGGTCGCCGCCGAGACGGCCGTTGACCTGCGCAGGAATGTCGCGCCACATGATGATGACCAGCTCGTTGGCATTGCGGGGCATGTCAGACGACCTCCTCGGTACGGGTGCGGACCCCCACCCGGATCGCTGCAGCGAACGGGGCGAGGCCGGTGATCCGGTGCTCGAACCGGAGCCCGAGCCGATCGGCGGCGGCACGACCGGCGTCGACGACCGCTTGCTCACCGGACTGGGAGAGCAGGAGCACGCGCCGGTAGTTGCCGAAGTACATGTCGCGCAGCGCGGGGTGGCGATCGAGGCCCAGGCCCTGCCACACCAGCGCGTCGAAGTGCTTGGCCAGGAAATCCGTGAGGTAGAAGGTGCCGAGCTCGGCCTCGTGCTCGGCGCCGAACACGTCGGCGCCGGCGAAGAATTCGTAGCAGTGGGCGCCGGGGATCCTGGTGACGTTCGGCGCCGCGTCGATCAGACGGTCGAAGCCGCCACCGGTGCCGCAGTCGCCATAGGCGAGCAGCACGGGTCTGCTGCTGGCGACGGCATCGGCGTCGGCCAGCACGGCCATGACCTCGTCGGGCAGGCGTTCGGGACGGTTGTGCAGCGCCGCCGGGAGGTAGCGGACGTCGACGCCATCCTCGAGGCCGTTCGCGGCGAGGACAGCACGGAGCTCACTCACGAGCGCGCCGCACGCGACGACGAGCGGACGGGTCTCACCAGTGGCCACGGTGGGGTCCGACCGACCTCAGCGGACCGACGGCCCGGGTGGCTCCGCCTTGCCACGACGGGCCTGGACGAACGACTTCGCCGTCTCGGCGGCGATCGCCGCGTCGCGGCAGTAGGCGTCGGCGCCGATGGCGGCACCGAACTCTTCGTTCAACGGAGCGCCGCCGACCAGGACGATGTATCGCTCGCGCAAGCCGCGCTCCACGAGGGTGTCGATGACGACCTTCATGTAGGGCATCGTGGTGGTGAGCAGCGCCGACATGCCGAGGATGTCGGGTTGGTGCTCGTCGAGGGCAGCGAGGAACTCGTCGGCGTCGGTGTTGATGCCGAGGTCGATCACCTCGAAGCCGGCGCCCTCGAGCATCATCGCCACGAGGTTCTTGCCGATGTCGTGGATGTCGCCCTTGACCGTGCCGATGACGACCTTGCCGATCGGTTCGGCACCCGTCTCGGCCAGCAGGGGACGGAGGATCTCCATGCCCGCCTTCATGGCATTGGCTGACAGGAGCACCTCGGGCACGAAAAGGATGCCGTCACGGAAGTCGATGCCGACGATGCGCATGCCCTCGACGAGGGCATCGTTGAGCACCTTGTCGGGGCCCCAGCCGCGGTCGAGCAGGATCGTCGTCCCCTCGACGATCTCCGGGCCGAGGCCGTCGTAGAGGTCCTCGTGCATCTGGGTCACGAGGTCCTCATCGGACAGGGAGGAGAGGTCGAGATCGTCGCCAGCGTCGCTCATGTCGTCAGTCCTGCTTCCGGGGGGAGTTCCACGATGCGGAATCATGTCCGCATGACGAAACGCTAGCACCCCGTTCGGCGCAACACGAAGCGTCGGTCGTCAGTCGCCGCGACCGATGGAACGCACGTGCTCGTCGAAGCCGTCGCTCGCCATGAGTGCGCGGCACCGTTCGAAGCGCCCCGTCGCGTACGCCCAGAAGTCGTCGGCGGGGTTGCCGTTGACGTGCTGGATCACACCCCACAACGTCCAGAGGAGGTCGCACAGCGCCTTGTAGACCACCATCCGGCCGAACGCCGAGGGGGGAGGCGGGCCGCCGAAGTAGGCGTAGAGCAGGGCGGCGTCCTGCTCCGCGTCGAAACCGCCCTCGACGGAGAGGTCCCCGAGGTCCCACATCGGGTCGTTGTTGCCGGAGTACTCGTAGTCGATGACGTACATCCGTGTGCCGGTGTCGAGGAAGTTCTCGCACAGCGGGTCACAGTGCGAAGGAACGAGGCGGACCGGGTTCGTCTCGAGGGCCTCGCGTGCCGATGCGGTCTGGGCCTGGAGGTCGTCGTAGCCGTCGGGGAGTCGCGCGTCCATGGAGGCGAGCACGGCCTTGTACTCGTAGAACATCGGGAACAGCGCGAAGTCGACGGCGAAGGGGGCTGCGCTCGAGTGCAATCGGGCGAACGCCTCGCCCGCGCGCGCCACGCCACCGAGGTCGCGGAAGCGAGCTGCGTCCATCGTGACCGCACCCTCCACGAATCGGGTCACCATCAAGCCGTCGGAGGGGTCGAAGTGCAGCACCGGCGCATTGCCACCGGCGTCGGCGGCGCTACGCGCAGCGACCGCTTCGGAGGCGCGGTCGATGTACTCGCTCGTGCCTGGCCCGGGCAGGCGCAGCACGACCCGGCCGTCCGCGGTGTCGACGAGGAAGTTGAGGTTGGTGAGCCCGGCGAGTCGCGTCGCCCCGCGCGGGTCGCGCCCGGCGAGCAGCGGAACACGGGCGAAAGCCGCTGCGCGGCGATCGAGGTAGCACCTCCCGACCGCAGCCAAGCGCCGCACGGGTCGTAGGGCGCACCGTCGTGGCGTCGCGCCGGGATCGGCTCGCCGTAGACCTCGATCACGAAGTCCGTCCGCTCGGCGAGATCGATCGGCACGTAGCCATAGGCGATCGGCTTGCCCACCGTGTGCCCGAAGTTGGCGCTCGTGGTGAAGCCGACGACCCGCCCATCGGCGATGATCGCCTCCCCGCTGACCGGGTAGGCCATCTGCTCGAGGGTGAAGGTGCACAGGCGGCGGGTCGGGCCAGCCTCACGTTGGGCGACGAGCGCGTCGCGGCCGCAGAAGTCACCCTTGTCGAGGTCGACGCGCCATCCGAGGCCCGCCTCCCACGGGGACGTGTCCGGCGTGACGTCGGTGCTCCAGTAGACGTAGCCCTTCTCCAGGCGCAGCCGGTCGATCGCCCGGTAGCCGACGTCGCGGATGCCCTGGGACCGACCCGCTCCCCAGAGCGTCTCGTAGACATGGGCCGCGTACTCGGTGGGGATGTGCAGCTCCCAGCCGAGCTCACCGGTGTAGCCGACGCGCAACGCGAACGCCGGGGCTGCGCCGATCGTGATCCAATGTGCCCGCCCGTATCGGAACGAGTCGTTGGAGACGTCGTCCTCGCAGACCGCCTGCAGCACGGCGCGCGACCGCGGGCCGCAGAGGTTGACGACTGCGTAGGCCGAGGTGAGGTCACGGACCGACACCGAGCCGTCGGATGGCGACTGGCTGCGGATCCATCCCATGTCGTGGGCGCCGAACGCGGCACCCGTGACGACGTACCAGGTGTCGGGAGCGGTACGGGCCATCGTCAGGTCACACTCGACGCCACCGCGCTCGTTGCAGAGCTGGGTGTAGGTCACCGTCCCGAACGGTCGGTCCATGTCCGCCACCGAGAGCCACTGCACCGCGTCGAGCGCACCCGGGCCGGAGATCTCGAACTTGGCGAACGAGGTCTGGTCGATGAGGGCGACGCCCTCGCGCACGGCCATCGCCTCGGCCCCGACGTGGTCGAACCAGTTCGGCGCCCCGAACGACGGGCGATCGACCGGCTCGGCACCGTCGGGCGCGAACCAGTTCGGGCGCTCCCAGCCACCGCGCGAGCCGAACACGGCACGTTTGGCGCTGAGCAGGTCGTGGAGCGGGCTACGGCGGACACCGCGGCTGGTCAGGTGCTCCGAGCCCGGCGCAGCGAGCTTGTAGTGGTGGCCGTAGAGCTCGACCATCCGCGGGCCGATGAAGTGCTTGGTCGTGTGGTGGAACGAGAACCGGCGCACGTCGAGTGGCCACAGGTCGAGCGAGGGTCGCCCCTCGAGGATCCACTCCGCCATCATCTTCCCGGCGCCCCCGCCGGCCGCGATCCCGTAGAGGAAGCCGGTCGCGACGAAGAAGTTGTCGAGCTCCGGGGCCCGTCCCATCACGAAGTCGGCGTCTGCCGTGTAGGGGATCGGCCCGTTGATCAGCGAACGGATGCCGGCCGTCTCGAGGACCGGAGTCCGCTTCACGGCGAGCTCGGCGAGTTGGGCGAAGCGGTCGTGGTTGGCGTCGAAGAGCGTGCGCTGGAACGGGTGGGGGATGCCGTCGACACCGAAGGGCAGCGTGTCGGGCTCATAGCCGCCGACGAGGAGACCGGGCCCGTCGGGCTTGTAGTAGACGAGGTGGTCCGGGTCACGCATCGTCGGCATGCGGCCCAGCTCGGCCGGTGTGTACTCGCTGATCGGACCGCTCAGCAGGTACTGGTGCTCGACGGCGACAGCGGGCACACGTGCGCCCACCATCCGCCCGATGTCCATGCCCCACATGCCCGCAGCATTGACGACCAGCTCGCACTCGATGTCACCTCGGTCGGTGTGCACGGTGGTGACCCGTCGCCCGTCGACGGTCATCCGTTCGACGCGCGTGTGCTCCATGACCCTGGTGCCGCGCTGACGGGCGCCTTTGGCGATGGCCATGGTGCCGCTTGCAGGATCGATGTAGCCGTCCGTGGGCAGGAAAGCTGCAGCGAGCACATCGACCGTGCGCATCAGCGGGAACAGCTCCTGGGCGCGCTCGGCCGAGACGAGCTCCATCGGCAAGCCGAAGCTCTTGGCCATGGTGGCCAGGCGACGCAGCTCCATCACGCGCTCGGGCGAACAGGCCAGGCGCAGGCTGCCCGTCTCGTGCCAGTCGACCGCTTGTCCGGTCTCGGCCTCGAGACTGCGGTACATCTCGACGGACTGCTCGAGCATCCGGGTCGTGTTGCGGCTCGATCGCAGCTGGCCCACCAGGCCCGCCGCGTGCCATGTCGCACCATCGGTGAGCTGATGCTGCTCGACCAGGACCACGTCGGTCTCTCCCATCTTGGTGAGCCAGTAGGCGACGCTGCAGCCGAGGATCCCGCCGCCGATGACGACGATGCGGGCACGGGTGGGGAGTGTCGGATCGCTCATGCTCATGCCTTCACGCGTGCGTTGGTGGGGTCGTAGAGAGGGGAGAGGGTCACCTCGGCAGGAACCCGCTCGGTGGCGACCTCGAGCTCGTACGAACCGCTGAGCACCCAGTCGGCGCTGACACCGGACTGGTTGCGCACATACCCCATGCCGATCGACCGAGCGATCGTGTACCCGTACCCGCCGCTGCTCAGCCAGCCGACTCGTTCGCCGTCGCGGTAGATCGTCTCCCGACCGAGGAGCACCACCTGCGGATCGACGGTGAAGGTCGCGAGGAGCTTGCGGACCCCCTGCTCGCGTTGAGCCACGATCGCCTCGCGCCCGATGAAGTCGATCCCGCTGCGCAGCTTGACCGCCCAGCCGAGGCCAGCCTCGACGGGTGTGTGATCAGGGCCGATGTCGGCACCCCAGGCGCGATAGCCCTTCTCGAGACGGCAGCTCTCGATCGCCCGGTACCCGGCGTTGATCATGCCGATCGGGACGCCGACGTCCATGAGCCGGTCGTAGACACGGGTGGCGTACTCGACCGGGATGTGGAGCTCCCAGCCGAGCTCGCCCATGTACGTGATCCGGAGCGCCCGCACCGGGCATCCGGCGATGCCGATCGTCTGCACGGTCCCGAACCGGAAGGCGTCGGCGGAGACGTCGGCTCGCGTCACCTGCTGCAGGACGTCACGCGACCTCGGTCCCATGAGCGTGAGCACCGACCAGGCGGAGGTCACGTCGAAGGCCTCCACCTGGGCGCCCGACGGCAGGTTGCGCTCGATCCAGTCGAGGTCGTGGGTGGCGAACCCCGTTCCGGTGACGAGGTAGAACTCGTCGTGGCCCACACGGGCCACCGTGAGGTCGCACTGGATGCCGCCGCGCTCGTCGAGCAGCTGCGTGTACGTCAGCGCTCCGACGGGTCTGCGCACGTCGTTCGCGCACAGCCGGTCGAGCGCGGCCCCGGCGTCCAACCCCTTGATCGCGTACTTGGCGAAGGAGGTCTGATCGATCAGCACCGCCGCCTCGCGACAGGCTCGGTGCTCGCGTCCGACCGCATCGAACCAGTTCTGTCGCCCGTAGGTGTAGACGTCGCGGTCGGCCTCGCCGAGGCGCGCGTCGTGGAACCAGTTCGGTCGTTCCCACCCGAGCTTCTCGCCGAACACCGCCCCGGCCGCGCGCAGGCGTTCGTACAGCGGCGAGGTGCGCAGCGGTCGGCCACTGCGGTGCTCCTCGAACGGCCACGCCATCGTGTAGTGCTTGGCGTATGCCTCGAGGGTGCGACGTCGCACCCAGTCGACGTCGCGGTGCGGCCGACCGAAGCGCCGCAGATCGACGACCCACAGGTCGAATGGCGGCCGCCCGTCGTGAACCCACTCGGCCAATGCCTGGCCCGCACCACCACCGGCGGCGATGCCGAACGCGTTGAAGCCTGCGCCGACGAACAGGTTGGGAAGCTCGGGCGCCTCACCGAGGATGAAGTTGCCGTCGGGGGTGAAGCTCTCCGGGCCGTTGATGAGCGTCCGGATGCCCACCTCGGCCAGCGCCGGAACCCGTCCGACGGCGAGCTCCATGGTCGGCGCGAAGTGCTCGGCGTCGGGATCGAGGAGTTGGAACTGGAACGGGCGAGGGATGCCGTCGATGGCCCAGGTGATCGGGTTCGGCGCGTAGCCGCCCATCACGAGGCCGCCGACCTCCTCCTTGTAGTACGTCAGTCGATCGGGGTCGCGCAGCGTCGGCAGGTCGCGCGGCACCTCGGGAGCGAACGGCTCGGTGATGACGTACTGGTGCTCGACCGAGACGAGCGGCACGCTCACGCCGACCGTGGCGGCGAGCTCACGGGTCCACTGGCCGGCGCACAACACGACCTTCTCGCACTCGATCCGCCCGCGGGCGGTGACGACCGCCCGGATGCGCCCCTCGACCACCTCGATCGACAGCACCTCGGTGTGCTCACACAGCGTCGCGCCCGCCATGCGCGCGCCGCGCGCGAGCGCCATGGTGATGTCGCTCGGACTGGCCTGGCCGTCGGTCGGAAGGAACGCCGCTCCGACGACGTCGTCGACCTCCATCAGGGGCCAGAGCTCCTGCGCCTCCCGAGGTGAGAGCAGGTGCATCTCGAGCCCGAAGCTCTTCGCGGTCGTCGCCTGCCTGCGCACCTCGGTCCAACGCTCCACGTTGCAGGCCAGGCGGAGGCCCCCGTTCATCTTCCAGCCGGTGGCCTGCCCAGTCTCCGCCTCGAGACTTCGGTAGAGGTCGACGCTGTTGCCGAGCAACTGGGTGATGTTGGCGCTCGTGCGCAACTGGCCGACCAGGCCGGCGGCGTGGAAGGTCGAGCCGGAGGTCAGCTGGTGCTTCTCGACGAGCACGGTGTCGGCCCAGCCGAGCTTGGCGAGGTGGTAGGCGGTCGCGCACCCGACGCTGCCGCCGCCGATCACGACGGCCCGGGCCGAGGTGGGCAGCTCGCTCATGTCGCCGACCGTCGACA
>DAINND010000084.1:0-10787 GCA_036736065.1 Ilumatobacteraceae bacterium | reverse complement strand
ACCACGGGCACGCCCGAGCCGGGCGTGGCCGACAGGACCAGGTCGATCCACTCGTCCGTGCTCGAGTCGGAGGGCCCGGCCCAGCCGAACCCCCAGGTCACGCCCTCCGGCCGGGCCCACACGATGGCGGTCTGGTCCGACGCAGGGTCGTCGCCCCGGCCCACGGCCAGCCATGCCGTGCCCTCGGTGACGCCTTCGAGCGCGGTGATGGTCCTCCACCCCTGTTCCGCGAGGTCCTCCTCGTCGGTCAACGCGTCGTCCACGCCCACCAGCAGCAGGCCGTCGAGGCGCTCGCTCTGGACTCGCCACACCTGTCCGAGCGCGTCCACCGGCGGCGCAGGGGCCACCTCGATCGGCCCGGGTGCGATGCGGGCCGAGACGATCGAGAGGTCCGGGAAGTCGGTGCGCACGGAGTTCTCCGTGGGGCCGGTGGTCGAGTCGGGCGGGGTGAGCGGATCGGTGACCGGGACGACGGTCGTCCGGACGGGTGCGGGCTCGCCGACGTTCGCTGCCACCGGGGTGACCGCGGCGACGATCTCGTCGACCCGGTCGGCCAGCAGCGAACTGATCCGCAGCAGACCCCACCACTCGGGATCGACCAGCCACACGACGGTCACCTCACCGTTGGGCCGGGTCCCCTTCCAGGCCCGGTTGCCGGCCACCGAGATCTCGGTGATGCCGGTCGTTCCCTCGAGCGCCCTGAGCAGCTGGGTGCTCGTCACCCCGAGCACCACACCCGCAGCCGCGTCGCCGACCGTGTAGTCCTGGTTGCGGCTGACCTGCTCGCTCGCGGGGGCGGCACCGATCCACTCGGACTGCTCGTCGGGGTTGTTCAGCAGGTCGTTGAACGTGCCCCGCTCGATGGCGAACACGTAGTCGGCGAAGGCGTTCGCGTCCGTGGCTGCCGGGTCGAGCAGCCCGGCCTGCAGCACCCACCAGACGGTGCCGTCGTCACGCTGCCAGACGAGTGCGAGCCCGCCGAACCTGGCGATGTCGGCGGGGTCGTTGGACAACCAGGCCGTGCCGTTCGGAGCCACGATCGGCGTGAAGGCGCTCGTGTCGGCCGTCTGTCCCAGGCCGTTCTGGTCGTACTGGACCCTGATGCTCAGCACCCCGAGCGACGATGGGTCGCCGTTGCGTCCGCGGACCAGCCACGACTGCATGAAGCCGTTGGCCTCGGGGTCCGTGGTGACGGTCTCCTCGTCGCCGGCCACGGCATCGGGGAGACGGAGCTCGAACCATGGCAGGGTCGCCACTCCGGTCACACCCGGGATCGTGGTGGGGACGATGGTGGTCGACTCGCCGGTGGCTGCCGGTGCGCTGCGCTGGGTGAGGGCCCAGCCGCCGGCGCCGACGAGCACGGCCGTGGCGGCAGCGACTCCCAGCCAGGCGCGTCCGGGTCGACGACCGGCCATACCCGAGTGCAGCGCAATCACAGGAGCTGCGGCGGTGTCGCTCGATGCCGCCGTGCCACCGCTGGCAGCCACCTCGTCGAGGGCGCTGCGCAGGCGGGCGATGACCGCGTCGTCGCCGGTCGTGTTGTCCATCGTGTCGTTCATCGGGTGATCTCCGTCCTGAGGGTGGCGAGCGCCCGGTGCACCAGCACCCGCACGGTGGCGGGGGCGCAGTCGAGGGCGTCGGCGATCTGTTCGTCGGTCCAGTCGGCCCAGAAGCGCAGGGCGACCGCGGCGCGCTGCTTGTGCGGCAGCGTGGCGAGTGCGCCGAGCATCTCGTGGGTCTCGGCGCTGTAGCTGGTTGGTTGCCCGGCGGCGGCGCGGTGGATGCGGCGCTGCTCGCGGGCGTGGGATCGATGCCACGAGGCGGCCCGGTTCACCAGTGTGCGCCGCAGGTACCCGGTGGGGTTGTCGAGGCCGCCCAGGCGCCCGCTCATCGCGGCCAGCGCGTCCTGGGCCAGCTCCTCGGCCACCGCCCGGTCGCCCACCAGCGCGATGGCCCAGCGCACCGCGTCGGCGCGGTGGGCTCGGTAGAAGCCGTCGAAGTCGGGTGGGGTCGCGGGCGAGGTCACGGGTGGGGCTCCAGGCATCAGTGTGATGCTCTTCATGCCCGCCTTGACGTCACCGGTCGCCGTTCTGTTTCACTTGGGGGATGCTGCTCACCGAGATCGACCACATCGCCATCGCCGTCCGCGACCTCGAGGCCGCCATCGCCTACTACCAGGAGGCGTTCGGCGCCGAGGTGCACCACCGCGAGATCGTCGACAGCGACGGTGTCGAGGAGGCGCTCGTCAAGGTGGCCGACAGCTACATCCAGCTCACCGCGGCCACCCGCCCCGACAGCCCGATCGCGAAGAGCATCGACAAGCGCGGCGAGGGCTTGCACCACGTCGGCTACCGCGTGGCCAACTGCCAGGAGGCGCTCGACGCGATGGTGGCCGCCGGTGCCACGGCGATCGACAAGGCGCCCCGCCCGGGCAGCCGCGGCACCACCGTGGCGTTCATCCACCCCAAGGGCAGCTTCGGCACGCTGATCGAGCTGGGCCAGGAGAACCCGGGCGCCGACGCCCACCACTGACACCCGTGGTGCGGTGAGAGATGAGGCCGGCAGCGGGCCTCACCTCTCACAGCGCAGGTCAGTCGGCGGTGACGATCAGGCCCTTGAGGTACTCGGCCTCGGGGAAGGCGAGCGGCACCGGATGGTCTTCGGGCTGTCCCAGTCGGCCGACGATGCGCGTCGTGCGGCGGGCGTCGAGCGCAGCCCCGGCCACCACCTTCTGGAACAGCTCGGCCGACATCGCCCCGCTGCAACTGAACGTCATCAGCACCCCGCCAGGTGCGAGCAGCTTGAGCGCGAGCAGGTTGAGGTCCTTGTAGGCGCGGCTGGCCTTGTCGAGTTGGCGGTCGGTGGCCGCGAGCTTGGGCGGGTCGAGCAGGATCAGGTCGTACTGGCGGGCACGGTCGCGCAGGCCGCGCAACGCCGTGAACGCGTCAGCCACCTTGAGCTCACCGATGTCGACACCGTTCAGCTCGCCGTTGCGCGCGGCGATGGCGAGCGCCGGCTCCGACGAGTCGATGCTCAGGATCGAGGCCGCACCCGCCCCGGCGGCCACCACGCTGAACGCGCCGGTGTAGGCGAACACGTTGAGCACCCGGGCGCCCGCGGCGAACCGGGGGATCGCCGCCCGGGCCTCGCGCTGGTCGAGGTAGAAGCCGGTCTTGTGCCCGCCGGCCACGTCGACCGCGTAGCGCCATGGGCCCTCGTGGGCGACGAGGTCGGCCGACGGCGATGTGCCGCGCAGCAGGCCCACCTGTGGCCCGAGCCCCTCGCGCTCGCGCACCTCGGCGTCGCTGCGCTCGAACACGGTCGCCACACCCGGCAGGGCCGCGAGCGCACCGGCGGTCGCGTCGCGGAACCGATCTGCGCCGCCCGTGGTCAGCTGCACCACGACGGTGTCGCCGTAGCGGTCGGCGATCACGCCGGGCAGGTCGTCGGCCTCGCTGAACACGAGCCGGGCCGAGTCGGTCGGCGCCGGTGCAGCCGGGTCGAGCAGCCGTTGCCGCCGCGCCGCAGCCGCCGTGACACGCGCCGCGATGAGCGCGTCGTCGATCGCCAGGTCGGGGTCGACACCCCACATCCTCACCCGGATCTGCGACGCCGGGCTGTAGGCGCCGACACCGATCGCGTCTCCGGTCGAGGCCTCGACCACCACCGTGTCTCCGGGCGCCGGATCGCCGTGCACCGATGCGATGGCGCCGCTGAACACCCACGGGTGGCGACGTTCGACGGACCGTTCCCGTCCGGGACGCAGCCGCACCGCACCGGTGGGATGCGTCGGGGCGAGCAGGTGCGGTGACGACATCGGCACCACCGTAGAGCCGTCGTCAGGGGAGCCCGGCATCCCAGCCGGTCACTGACAGTGCGCGACGCGCTGCAGCCGAGCTCGGCGCGATCAGCGCAGCGACAACTGGCCGCTGGCGCCGTTGGCGACGAGCCACCCCTCGCGCTGCATCTTCTCCTCGAGCAACGAGGCGAGCTGCTCGGCGAGAGCCATCTGGTTCTGGACGCTGCGCTCGAGCGCATTGGCGAGCGCCTCGAAGCGCTGCGCGAGCACGTCGAGACGTGCGGCGTTGCCGCTGTCGCCGCCGGTGGAGCCGGGGCTGGTGGCGATCGTCTGACGGGTTGCCTCGAGCTGCTCGAGCAGCTCACGTCGCGTCCGGTCGAGCAGCCCGACCGTCATCGCCTGGGCCCGGTCGATGTCGCCACGCAGCTCGCTCTGGGCGGTCTCGACCTGCTGTTGGCCGATCGTCGCGTAGGCGGCCATCGCCGTGTACTGCTGCATCACCTGGATCTCGAGACGGGCGACACGGTCGCGCAGGTCGGGGGCGGGGAGCGGCTGCTCGATCGCTCGCTCGTCGCCGAGGAAACCGGTCGCGTCGAGCGACTCGGTGGTCGTCCGGTTGTCGTCGTGAGCCTTGCGTCGCATGACTGCCTCCGCTCGTGGTGTGCCATCTGCTCCGTGCCGATCGGCACCCCGTCGACTGTCCGGAGCTGCTCGTCGCTGTCCAGCACGACGAGCGACGTGCCTGCGATGACATGCCCCACCGTCGGCCGATGACGCAGCGAGATGCTGGCATCCGACCCGTGCTGCCGGACGTTCTTCCCTGCGGACAGGCCGCACCCATGTGGACCTGACGTGTGACTCACTACTTGGAGGACAACTCATGGACCACGACATCATGGAGGTGCAGGCGGAGAAGAAGCGTGACAAGGGCTTCACCCTGGTCGAGCTCCTCATCGTCATCGCCATTCTCGGCATCCTCGCCACCGTCACCGTGTTCTCGGTGCGGGGCATCAGCAACCGTGGCGCCACGTCGGCGTGCGCCGCCGACCGCAAGGTGCTCGAGACGGCGATCGAGACCTACTTCGCCAACACCGGCAACGCGACGATCCAGTTCACGGCTCCGGCCACCGCCGAGGACACCCTCGTGTCGGCCAACCTGCTGCGTTCACCGTCGCCGAAGTACAACATCGACGCCAACGGCGTGATCACCGTCCAGGCGGGCGGTGGGTGCTGATCCCACGGATCGCACCGCGCTGAACCACAGCACGACGAACGGAGGCCGGTCCTGTGCAGGACCGGCCTTCGTCGCGTCCGGGGTCGGATGAGCACCCCGACGCGCGCACCTGCCTCCCGGTCGGGGTGGTCGGGCGCGGGGAAGCAGCGGTGGACGCACTGCGGTCAAGGGGGCGTCGTGGATGACCAGGCCGGGCTCGAGGTGCCGACCGAGGTCAGCGGACGAGCTCCATGCGCAGCCCTGACGCGTCCCAGTCGCCTTCGACCGGGAGCCGGGTGGCGGCGCGGCTCTGGGCGCGCCGGGCGGTCCACAGCAGACCCGCCGCGCGCACCAGGTGGATGCGTGTCGCTCCGGCCGGGGGAGTGCGATCGAGCACCTCTTCGACTCCCGGCATGCGCTGCTGCAGCAAGGCCCGCCGCTCGGCGACGCCCTCATCGAGGTGCGGCGAGCTGGTCAGCGGCTCGTCACCGTTGAGCGACACGTAGCTCAGGTCGCTCTGCGCCGAGAACCAGCGGCGCTGGTGGAACGGCTGGATCTCGGCCTCGGCCTGACGGATCCAGCGGAACCTCCGCCAGTCGCTGCGGCTGATCCACGGCTCGAGCTGCCGAGCGGCGTCGAAGGTGGGAGCCTGCAGCGCCGCTCGCGACGGCACGGAGAACAGGGCCGAGGCGCGTGGCCAGCCGATGAGCTCACGGGCGGCGGCATCGCAGTTGCGATAGGGGGCCGACGGCTCGTCGAACAGGCCGATGGGCACCTCGATGGCGGCCGTGTCGAAGGTCGGCTTGTGGTCGAGCACCCCGGAGAGGGTCTCGATCACGACGACCTCGTCGGTGATGATCGCGATGCCGCTCAGTCGTGCCGGCAACACGAGCCAGCCCCCCGGGCAGGGGGTGACTCCGGCGATCTGGGTGGCCGCGGGACGTTTGGGCGCGTGACCACCCGCCATGTCAGCGGACCTCGAGGAACGAGCCGACGGTGGGGGGTGAGAGGGAGAGGTGGGCCCGCGACGGGATCCGCTGGGTGGCGTGGAGGTGCAGGACCTCCTTCGGGTACATGCTCGCCGCAGTCGCCGTCTCGAGGTCGACCTGGCCGCTCGACACGAGTCGGGCGAGGTCCATCTCGAGCGTCTGCATGCCCTCGGACTGCGATGAGACCATCACGTTGCGCAACTGGCGCGACTTGCCCTCACGGAGGAGGTTGCGGACCGCGTCGGTGGCGACGAGGACCTCGTAGGCGGCCACCCGGCCACCTCCCCGGGCGCGCACCAGGCGCTGGCTGACCACGCCCTGCAGCGACGACGCCAGCTGGACCTGGATCTGGTCGCGGCGGTGGGCGGGGAAGACGTCGACGACGCGATCGAAGGCCTGGGCGGCATCGTTGGTGTGCAGCGTCGCCAGCACGAGGTGGCCGGTCTCTGCGAGCGTCAGGGCGATCGAGATGCTCTCGAGGTCGCGCATCTCACCGAGCAGGATGACGTCCGGGTCCTCGCGGAGCGCGGCGCGCAGGCCCTGTTCGAAGTCGACGACGTCCGACCCGACCTCGCGCTGGTTGATGACGCCCATCTGGTGGTGGTGGAGGTACTCCACCGGGTCCTCGATGGTGAGGATGTGGCACGAGCGCGTCGCGTTGATCCGGTCGATCATGGCGGCGAGGGTCGTGCTCTTGCCCGAGCCGGTCGGACCGACGGCGAGCACGAGGCCGTAGGGGCGCTGCAGGAGGTCGTTGAGCACCGGCGGTGCACCGAGCTCCTCGAGTGGACGGATGCGCGTCGGGATCACCCGTAGGGCGATCGCGTACGACCCGCGCTGGCGGAAGATGTTGACCCGGAATCGACCGACGCCGCTCAGGCCGAACGACAGGTCGAGCTGCTTGCGGTCGGCGAGCTCGGCGCGTTGGTTGTCGTCGAGCATCGAGAAGGCGAAACGCTGGGTGTCCTCGTCGTCGAGCAGGTCCACGCCCTCGAACGCGATGATCTGCCCGTCGCAACGGGCCATCGGCGGACGACCGGGTGTGAGGTGGAGATCGCTCCCACCTGCGTCCACGGTGGCGCGGAGCAGGGTGTCGATCATGACGTCGCGTGCGGCCATGGGGCTAGCCTCCGATCCGGTGACGGCTGTCTCGACGACCTGGCTGGTGGTGACGTGGGCAGCCGTGGCCGGTCTGCTCATCGGCTCGTTCCTGACGGTGGTCGTCGATCGTGTGCCACGCGGTGCATCGATCGTGCGTCCGGGCTCGGCGTGTGGCAACTGCGGGCTGCGGCTCGGTCCGCTCGACCTGGTGCCGGTGGTGAGCTGGGTGGCGCTGCGCGGTCGGTGCCGCCGCTGTCGCACGCCCATCGGGCTCGAGGCCCTGGTGCTCGAGATCGGATGCGCTGCGCTGTTCGTCGCCATGGCGGTGCGCTTCGGCGCAGCATGGGAGACGGTGGCCTACTGCGCGCTGTGCGCCGGGCTGCTGGCGCTCACCTGCATCGACCTGCGGGCGATGCGGTTGCCACGCGAGATCACGTACGTCACGCTGGCGATCGGCGCACCCTTGCTCGTCGTCGCTGCGCTCGTGGCCGATGAGCCGCGCCGCATCGCGACGATGGTCGCCGGGGCCGTGCTCGCGCTCGCCTTCATGGGCGCCGTCTACGCGATCAGTCGCGGGGGCCTGGGCGACGGCGACGTGCGCCTGTCGCCGTTGCTCGGCGCCTACCTGGGTTGGCTCGGTCTGGCTCACGTTCCCGTGGGGCTGTTCCTGGGCTTCCTGTTCGGCGCCGTCGTGGGTGTGGTGGCGATGGTGGTGGGCCGCGCCGGCCGGCGGACGGCCATCCCCTTCGGCCCGTTCCTGGCGGCGGGCACGGTGGTGGCGGTCCTGGTGGGCCAGCCCATCATCGACCTGATCTGGGGTGGCTGACCGTTCCGGCGCGCCGGCGCGCGTCATGCGCCGGTCCCGCCCATGATGCCGTACATCGCCGAGACCAGGGCAAGGGCGACGAAGCCGACGACCGCGCCGATGAAGATGATGAGCAGCGGCTCGAACATGGCCGTGAACTTGCGGACGCGATCTTCGAGCTCGCGGCCGAAGAAGTGCGCGGCCACCTGCAACTGGCGGTCGAGGGTTCCGGTCTCCTCGCCGACTTTGAACATCTGCTTGGCCGCGCCCGGGAAGAGGCCGGTGTCGGCGAGCGGCCGGGCGAAGCCGCCACCTTCGAGCATGGTCTCCTCGACCTTCTCGAAGCGCTCGCGGTAGACGCTGTTGTCGGTGCCTTCCTTCGTGGTGCGGAAGCCGTCGATCAGGGGCACACCCGCGGTGAGCATCGTCGACAGCATCCGGCAGAACCGCTCGAGCAGCTGGTACGAGATGACGCCCTTGAGCACGGGGACCTTGAGCAGGAAGCGGTCGCGATAGGGCCTGCCGCTCTTCGACTTGAACAGCCAGTAGCTCACCGACACGAACACCAGCACCACGGCAAGCACCACGGGGAGGTAGACGGTGAAGATCGTCGACACCCCGAGCATCATCCGTGTCGGGAGCGGCAGCTCGGCGCCGAGCTCTTCGAACAGCGGCTTGAACCTCGGCAGCACGTAGCCGGCGAGCAGGGCGACGGTGGCGAGTGAGAGCACGAAGACGACGGCCGGGTAGGTGAGCGCCGACATCACCTGGGACTTGGTGTCGAGCTCACGCTGCATGTAGGCAGCCAGGCTCTCGAGCGCCTCGTCGAGCCGGCCGGTGAGCTCCGAGGCGCGCACGATGCCGACGTAGTAGTTGGGGAACACGCTCTCGTGCTGGCTCATCGAGTCGCTCAACGTGCCGCCGTTGCGCAGATCCTCGGCCATGGCCACCAGGGCGCGACGCAGTGCCGCGTCGGTGGTCTCGTCACCGATCACCTCGAGTGCGACGGTGATCGCCACGCCGGCCTGGACGAACACCGACATCTGGCGCGTGAAGTAGAGGAGCGCCTTCTTGTCGACCTTCTCCTTGGTGAGCTCGAGTTGGAGCAGCCCACGCTTCTCCTCGATCCGCACGGGGTAGAGGTTCTTGTCGACGAGGAGCGCGCGCACTTCGCCGATGGTGTCGGCACGGTGGACGCCCTCGACGGTGGCACCGGACGTGTCGATCGCTGCATAGGTGAAACTCGGCATGACAGCTCCTCGGCTTCAGCTCGCGAACAGGGTTCGGACGACTTCGGGCACGGTGGTGACGTCGTTCTCGACGAGGGCCATCGCCTCGCGGAGCATCGTGCGCATGCCCTGCGCGACGGCGAGCCGACGCAACTCCTCGGTGGTGGCCCAGCCGACCACGAGACGGCGCAGCTCGGGGGTGATGCGCAGCAACTCGTAGACGCCGATCCGGTCGCGGTAGCCGGTGCCGGCGCAGAAGCTGCAGCCCGCGCCGCGGAAGAACTGCGACTTGTCACTGCCGCCGGAGTGCTGCTTGAACAGCGACAGCTCCTCGGCCGACGGGGTGTAGGGCTCCTTGCACGAATCGCAGATCCGCCGCAGCAGGCGCTGGCCGATCACCCCGACCACCGACGACGCGATGAGGAAGGCCTCGATGCCCATGTCGAGCAGGCGGTGCAGTGCGGCGACGCTGTCGGTGCCGTGGAGCGACGACAGCACGAGGTGGCCGGTGAGCGCCGACTGCACGGCGATCCGCGCCGTGTCGGCGTCTCGGATCTCGCCCACCAGGATCACGTCGGGGTCCTGACGGAGGATGGCCTTCAAGCCCGTGGCGAAGGTGAGGCCCGCCTGCTCGTTGGTCTGGATCTGGTTGATCCCAGGGAAGGTGTACTCGACCGGGTCCTCGATGGTGGTGATGTTCGTCGCCGGCGAGTTGATCTCCATGAGCGACGCGTAGAGGGTGGTCGTCTTGCCGGCGCCGGTGGGGCCGGCGCAGATGACCATGCCGAACGGCGAGTGGATCATCTTCGAGTAGTGCAGGTAGGTCTCGCGCGGGAAGCCGAGTTGGTCGAGACCGATCGTCGAGCGTCGCTTGTCGAGGATTCGCATGACGATCTTCTCGCCGAACACGGTGGCGACCGAGCCGATGCGGACGTCGATCTCCTTGCCGTCGACGACCGTCGAGAACTGGCCGTCCTGGGGGCGGCGCTTCTCGACGATGTTCATGCCGCTCATGATCTTGAGGCGGCTGGCGAGTGGCGCGTGCACACCGAGCGGGAGGCTGAACGACTCGACGAGGTTGCCGTCGATCCGGAACCGCACCCTGACACGATCGTCGAGCGGCTCGATGTGGATGTCGCTCGTGCGGTCGCGCATCGCCGGGCCGACGATGCGGTTGACCAGCTGGACGACGGGAGCCGGGTCGTCGAGGTCGACGTCGGCGTTGTGCTCCGTCGCCCGCATGCTGACGCCGGGGTGCTCGAAGGCCTGGACGAGACGGTCGACGTCGGCGTCGGCGCGATAGGCCCGATCGATGATCGTGCGGATCGTGCCCGGATCGGCGGCCTGCCAGACCACGGGTCGGCCGAGCTGCTGCTGGACCGAGGTCCGGCGCTCGGGCGAGAGCTCGACACCGACGACCACGATCGAGCCGTTCCGCTCGGCGACGGGGATCATGCACTGCTCGCGGGCGAACGCCTCGGTCACCAGCTCGGCCACCGCCGGATCGACCTCGATCGAGCGGATGTCGGCGGTGTCGACGCCCCACACCTCGGCGCGCGCTGCGGCCACCTCGGCCCGCCCGGCGCCGAAACGGCCCCTGACGAGGTCGACGAACTGCAGGGCGTGGCCCTGGGCCTCGAGCTGGGCGGCG
>DAINND010000083.1:0-10814 GCA_036736065.1 Ilumatobacteraceae bacterium | reverse complement strand
GCGGTGTGGGCCTGCTGCTGTCGCCGATGCTCACTGCCTGGGCCCGTCGCACCGGGCGACCGGGCATGGTGGTCGCCGGCGCTGCATCGGTCGTCGGCGCCGGAGGGTTCGCCCTCGCGGCCATCGGCTGGCTGCCGTTGTTCGTCCTCGGCAGCGTGATCGGGGTCGCTGCACCGAGCGTCGTCTATCCGCTGGTGACTGCCACCTACGAGCGCAACTTCCCCGCCCATGAGCGAGGCAAGCGTGTGGCCCGCGGCCTCACGTTGCGCGTGGCCGTCTCCGCCACAGCGGGCCTTGCGATGGGGGCCCTGCTCGCCGAGCGACCGGGCTGGTGGTGGGCTCTCGCGCTGGCCGGAGCCGTTGCGTCGATCCTGCTCGCCTGGTTCGACGTGCTCATCCCCTCCGAGCCGCTCCCCGAGGTGCCCGGGCAGACGAACCGGCCGTGGCCGCACTTCGGCCTGGTCCGCGAGGACCGCCAGCTGCGGCTCACGCTCATCGCCTGGATGCTGATGGGCTTCGGGAACCTGATGCTGCTGCCGCTGCGCGTCGAGTACCTCGCCAACCCCGACTACGGCATCGCCGCCGACGCGTCGTTCATCGTCCTGCTCACCGTCACCGTGCCCGCGGTGTGCCGACTGCTCACGATGCCGCTGTTCGGCCGGATGTTCGACCGTCTGTCGTTCTTCGCCTCGCGCATCGGGATCAACCTGCTCTTCGCCGCCTATGTGGCCGCCTTCTTCACCGGCACCAGCTCCACGGGCCTGATCATCGGCGCGATCACCCTCGGCATCGCCCAGGCCGGCGGCGACCTGATGTGGAGCCTGTGGGTGATCAAGTTCGCCCCGCCCAGCCGGGTCGCCGACTACATGGGCCTGCACACGTTCTTCACCGGCGTCCGCGCGGTGATCGCCCCGCTGCTCGCCTTCGTCGTCGTCGAGCGCCTCGCGCTCAGCACGGTGGCGATCGGCGCAGCCGCGCTGATGCTGCTGTCGGCGGCGCTGCTGGTGCCCGAGGCCCGCAACGAGCGGCAACTGCGCCTCACCGACGGCACCTGAGCAGGTCGCGGATCGGCTAGAACCTGCCCTGTGGCGGCGATCGTGCACTTCATCCGTCATGGCCAGTCCGAGTTCAACCGCGTGTGGGACACGACGGGCGTCGATCCGCGCATCCGCGACGCGCCGCTGTCACCACTCGGCCACGCCCAGGTCGATGTCGCCCGCGAGGCGGCCCTCGAGCTGCGCCCCGACGTGGTGATCACCTCTCCGCTCACCCGTGCCGTGCAGACCACGCTCGGCCTCTACGGCGCGTCGGGCGTGCCGATCGAGGTGAGCGCGCTGCACACCGAACGCGTCACCAACACCGACGACATCGGGTCGTGGCCCACCCAACTCGCCGAGTGGTTCCCGGCACTCGACTTCGCGCACCTGCCGACGGTGTGGTGGCACGACGGCCCCGTCGACGACCTCGGCGTGCCGCTCGAGCCGGGCAAGGTGTTCCGGGCACGTGTGGCTGCGTTCGTCGAAAGCCTCTACCTGCGCCCCGAGGAGCGGGTGGTCGTCGTCGGGCACTCGACGTTCTTCCGCGAGCTGCTCGGCGTCTGGCTGGCCAACTGCGAGATCACCCACTACCCGCTCGAGCCCTGACCCACGACCACCGGCCCGGCCGGGAGGAGCACCCATGAGCAGCACCCCAGCACCGATGACCGACGAGTGGCTGGCCCTCGTCGACGAACCGATCCTCGACCCCGAGCAGGCCATCGTCGACCCGCACCACCACCTCTGGCCCGTCGGCGGATCGCTGCCCTACGGCCTCGACGAGCTCACCACCGACACCACGTGCGGCCACCGGGTGGTGCGCACCGTGTTCGTCGAGTGCCGGGCCGCCTACCGCACCGACGGGCCCGAGCACGAACGGCCGCTCGGCGAGACCGAGTTCGTCGCCGCCGAGGCACTGCGCGATCCCCGGCGGCTGATCGGGGGCATCGTCGCCCACACCGACCTCACCGATCACGCGCATCTCGACGAGATGCTCGACTCGCACACCGAGCTCGGGCGCGGGTTGTTCCGCGGCATCCGCCACGCAGGGGCCTGCGCCCCCGACCCCAGTGTGCTGCGCATCCCCGGCAGGGCGCCCGCCGGGCTCTACGCCGACCCCGCGTTCCGGCCCGGCGTGCCCCGGCCGGGTTACCGCGGCTCCCCCTACTCCACCTGCAACACCCCCTTTCATACCCGCTACTCGTGCTACCTCGCCCGGGCCGTGCCCGGCACCACGATCGTGCTCGACCACTTCGGCACACCCCTCGGTGTCGGCGAGTTCGCAGGGCGGCGCGACGAGATCTTCGAGCAGTGGAAGCTCGACATCGCCGAGATCGCCCGCTGCCAGAACGTCGTCGCCAAGCTCGGGGGGCTCGCCATGCCGGACAACGGGTTCGGTTGGCACCAAGCCCAACGACCGCCGACCTCCGACGAGTTCGTCGCCGCCCAGGCCCGCTACTACCACCACACCATCGAGTGCTTCGGCCCCGAGCGCTGCATGTTCGAATCGAACTTCCCGGTCGACCGCTGGTCGATCTCGTACCGAGTCCTGTGGAACGGGCTGAAGAAGATCGCCGCCCGCTACACGCCCGCCGAGCGCGACGCGATGTTCCGGGGCACGGCGGCGCGGGTCTACCGCCTCGACGCCTGAGGCCCGCCGTCTGAGCTGCGACGCGGTGCCGCAGCGCGGCGCGCCTCCGACCCGGGGGCCGAGGTGAACGGTGGGTAACGTGACCTCCGCCCCATGTTGATCCGCCTGCTCCGCTCCCACCTGCGCCCCTATCGGCGTGAGTTGCTGGTCGTGCTCGTGCTGCAGATCCTGCAAGGTGTCGCCGGGCTCTACCTGCCCCGGCTCAACGCACGCATCATCGACGAGGGTGTCGTCACCGGCGACACCGGCTACATCTGGAGCCTCGGTGGGTGGATGCTCATGGCCACCTTCCTGCAGGTGGTGCTCGCCGTCGTGGCCGTCTACTGGGGGTCGAAGGTGGCCATGGCGTTCGGTCGCGACGTGCGCCGCGACCTGTTCGTGCGGGTCACCGACTTCTCCGCCCGCGAGGTGAGCTCGCTCGGCGCGCCCTCGCTGATCACGCGCATCACCAACGACGTGCAGCAGGTGCAGATGCTGGTGCAGATGGTGCTGACGATGCTGCTGTCGGCGCCCATCGTGGCCATCGGCGGCGTGGTCATGGCGCTGCTCATCGACACAGGCCTGGCCTGGATCCTGGCGGTCAGCATCCCGCTCCTGATGGCCCTGATCGGGGTGCTCATCTCGCGCATGGTGCCGATGTTCCAGTTGATGCAGGACCGTATCGACGGGCTCAACCGGGTGCTGCGCGAACAGATCAGCGGCATGCGCGTGGTGCGTGCGTTCGTGCGTGAGCCCGACGAGGCCCTGCGCTTCGCCGCGGCCAACGACGGCGTCACCGAGACGGCGCTGCGCGCGGGCCGGCTGATGGCGGCGATCTTCCCCACCTCGATCATGATCGTCAACGTCTCGAGCGTGGCCGTCGTGTGGTTCGGGGCGAACCGCATCGCCGACGGGCAGATGCAGGCAGGGGCGATGGTGGCCTACATCGTCTACCTCGTGCAGATCCTGATGTCGGTGACGATGACGTCGTTCATCGGGTCGCTGTGGCCACGCGCCTCGGTGTGCGCCGATCGCATCGTCGAGGTGCTCGACACCGAGTCGTCGGTCGTCACGGCCGCCGACCCCGTGACGAGCCTGCCGGAGCGGCCGACCGTCGAGCTCCGCGGCGCCTCGTTCGGCTACCCCGGCGCCGAGAGCGACGTCCTGCACGACATCACCCTCACCTGCCGACCCGGCACCACCACGGCGATCATCGGCAGCACCGGCTCGGGCAAGACCACGCTGCTCGGCCTGATCCCCCGCTTGTTCGACGTCACTGCCGGCGAGGTGCTGATGGGCGGGCTCGACGTGCGCGCGCTCGACCCGGCCGTGCTCGGCAGCCGCATCGGCCTCGTGCCACAGCGGCCCTATCTGTTCTCGGGCACCGTGGCCAGCAACCTGCGCTACGGCAAGCCCGACGCCACCGATGACGAGCTGTGGCACGCGCTCACCGTCGCCCAGGCGGCCGACTTCGTGAAGGCCATGCCGGGCGAGCTCGAGGCGACCATCGCCCAAGGCGGCACCAACGTGTCGGGCGGGCAGCGGCAGCGACTGGCGATCGCCCGCGCCCTGGTCCGCCGTCCCGACGTCTACCTGTTCGACGACTCGTTCTCTGCGCTCGACGTGGCCACCGACGCCCGGCTGCGCGCCGCACTGGCTCCGGAGACCTCCGACGCGGTGGTGCTGATCGTCGGTCAGCGCGTGGCCACCGTGCAGGACGCCAACCAGATCGTGGTGCTCGAGGACGGGCACATCGTGGGGCTCGGCACGCACCACGAGCTGCTCGCCTCGTGCCCGACCTATGCCGAGATCGTCTCGTCGCAGCTGCGCGCCGAGGAGGCCGCATGAGCGAGACCGAGCGCAACGGGACGACCGCGTCATCAGGCGCCGCGGACGACGCGCCCGCAGCAGCGCCATCGATGGCCGAGGCGCGTGCTCGCTTCCACAGCGTGGGGGTGCCGACCGAGCGCTCGAAGGACTTCGGCGGCACCGCATCCCGCCTCGGTGAGCGGTTGCGCCCCGAGCGGTTCGGCGTGTCCGTGGTGGTGGCGCTCGCCGTGGCCAGCGTGGTGATGGTGGTGCTCGGGCCGCGGGTCCTCGGATGGGCCACCGACATCGTGTTCGACGGCCTCACGGGCCGCAACGGGGCCGACGGCATCGATTTCGGCGCCCTGCGCAACATGCTGCTCGTCGCCGTCGCCCTCTACGTCGTCTCGTTCGCCCTCTCCTACCTGCAGGCCTATCTGCTCGCCGGCATCGTGCAGCGGACGATGAACGCACTGCGCAACGAGGTCGAGGCCAAGCTCAACCGCCTTCCGCTCGGGTACGTCGATCGCCAGCCGCGCGGTGACCTGCTCAGCCGGGTCACCAACGACATCGACAACGTGGCCCAGAGCCTGCAGCAGACCGTCAGCCAGCTGCTCACCTCGGCGCTCACGATCATCGGCGTGCTGGTGATGATGTTCCTCATCTCGCCCCTGCTCGCGCTGCTGTCGGTGATCGTCGTGCCGCTCTCGATCGTCACGATGGGCCAGATCGCCAAGCGCTCCAAGCCGCGCTTCATGGCCCAGTGGCGCCACACCGGCGCGCTCAACGCGCAGGTCGAGGAGGTGTTCACCGGCCACACCGTGGTGAAGGCCTTCGGCCGCCAGCGCGAGGCCCGCGAGCGGTTCGACGCCACCAACCAGCAGCTCTACCAGTCGGCGTTCGAGGCGCAGTTCCTCACCGGCTCGGTGCAACCGGTGATGATGTTCCTCGGCAGCCTCGGCTACGTGGCGATCGCCGTGGTCGGCGGACTGCGTGTGGCGTCCGGCTCGATCGGCCTCGGTGACGTGCAGGCGTTCATCCAGTACCAGCGCCAGTTCAACCAGCCGCTCACCCACATGGCCTCGATGGTCAACGTGCTGCAGTCGGGCATCGCCTCCGCCGAGCGGGTGTTCGAGTTCCTCGACGCGCCGGAGGAGCCCGCCGACGCACCCGCCACCGGTCGTCCGGCCGCAGTGGTCGGCCGTGTCGTGTTCGACCGGGTCTCGTTCCGCTACGTGCCGGACCGCCCGCTCATCGACGACCTGTCGCTGGTGGCCGAGCCGGGCACCACGGTGGCCATCGTCGGGCCGACGGGCGCCGGCAAGACCACCCTCGTCAACCTGCTCATGCGGTTCTACGACATCGACGACGGCACGATCACCCTCGACGGCCGCGACATCGCCTCGATGCCGCGGCGCGAGCTGCGCTCGGCGATGGGCATGGTGTTGCAGGACACGTGGCTGTTCGGCGGCACCATCGAGGACAACATCCGCTACGGCAACCTCGACGCCTCGCACGAGCAGGTGCTCGCCGCTGCACGGGCCGCCTACGTCGACCGGTTCGGGCACTCGCTGCAGCACGGCTACCAGACCGTCATCGACGACGAGGGCAGCAACGTCTCGGCGGGCCAGCGTCAGCTCATCACCATCGCCCGAGCGTTCCTGGCCGATCCGGCGATCCTGATCCTCGACGAGGCCACCAGCTCGGTCGACACGCGCACCGAGGTGCTCATCCAACAGGCGATGGCCAACCTGCGCGCCCAGCGCACCAGCTTCGTCATCGCCCACCGGCTCTCGACGATCCGCGACGCCGACACGATCCTGGTGATGGATGCCGGGCGCATCGTCGAGCAGGGTGACCACCACGAGCTGCTGCGCCGCGGTGGCGCGTACTACACGCTCTACCAGTCGCAGTTCGCCGCCGCTGCCGACATCGGCTGATCCCGTCCGACGCACGAGCCAGGGCGGTTCGGGACCAAGGACCGTGGACATGGAGTCCGGCGCGAACGTACCGTGATCGCCGTGAGCACCATGTCAGGCGGCACCGGGAGCGAACGGGCCGATGCGATCGTGATCGGCGCAGGCGTGATCGGCTCGTCGGTCGCGCTCGAGCTGGCCCGCAGTGGCCGATCGGTGGTCGTGGTCGACAAGTGATCCCAGCCGTGCGCCGGGTCGACCAGCTCGTCGGCATCGATCATCCGCTTCAGCTACTCCACCTGGGCCGGGGTGCTCACGGCGTGGGAGTCGGCAGCGATGTGGCTCGACTGGGCGGCGCACCTGGGCGTGACCGACCCCGACGGCATGGCCCGGTTCGTGCAGACCGGGATGCTCATCTTCCGGACCCCGGGGGACGGCATCTCCCGTGTCGAGCAGCTGTGGGACGAGCTCGGCATCGGCTTCGAGCGACTCGACCCGGACAGCCTCGCGGCCCGGTTCCCGGGCCTCGACCTGGGCGCCTACTTCCCGCCGAAGCGGATCGACGACGACGCGGTCGCCGACGACGCGTCGGGGCGCCTGGCGGCCAGCTTCGAGCCCACCTCGGGGGGCATCGACGATCCGATGCTGGCAGCGCGCAACCTGGCCGTCGCCGCCCGCACCCACGGAGCGACCTTCTGCTTCCAGTCCGAGGTCGTGTCAATCGACCAGGACCGCAGCCGGGTGAGCGGCGTCACCCTGGCCGACGGGCGCAGCATCGTCGCCCCGGTCGTGGTGAACGTGGCCGGCCCGCACTCGGGCTGGATCAACCGGCTGGCCGGTGTCGATGCGGGGATGCGGATCGGCCACCGACCACTGCGCCAGGAGGTGTTCACCGTCGACGCGCCCGACGGGATGCGCCTCGCCGACGGCATGCCCGCCGTGGCCGACCTCGACATCGGCCAGTACATCAGACCCCAGCTGGGTGGTACCTGGATGGTCGGCGGCACCGAGCCCGAGTGCGACGAGCTCGAGTGGGTCGACGACCCCGAGCACTTCGACGAGTACCCCACGGTCGACCGCTGGGAGACGTCGATGATGCGCCTCGCCCGCCGCGTGCCCCAGTTCGGCGTGCCCCACCGGCCGGTCGGCCTGGCCGCGCTCTACGACGTGGCCGACGACTGGGTGCCCATCTACGACGCCAGCGACCTGCCCGGGTTCTTCATGGCCTGCGGCACGAGCGGCAACCAGTTCAAGAACGCACCGATCGCCGGTCAGTTCATGCGCGCGATCATCGACGCCGTCGAGGCCGGCCACGACCACGACGCCGACCCGGTCCAGTTCGTCGGGCGCCGGACCGGGCGCAGCATCGATCTGGGCGCATTCTCCCGCCGGCGCGACAAGGCGCTCACCAGCGGCACCGTCATGGGCTGACGGACCGACGCTTCGGTCCCCGCCTCGAACGCACGCCATCGAAACGTGCCTGCTCCCGGACAGCCGGCGATCAGAGCAGTGGTTCGCCACGCTCGATCGTGGCGCGGACCTGGCGCGCGTGGCGCTCGGCATCGGCGAGCTCGACGAACGACGCCGAGTGCACCGTCTCGAAGCCACGCCACGGCCCACGCTGACGCTGCACGAGCACGACCCATCGGGTGCTCGGCGCGACCAGCTGCACGAACCCCCTGGTCAGCCAGTACAGGACCAGTGACAGCGTTGCGAACGGCCCTTCGCCACGCTCGGGCTCACCGGGGGCGAGCAGGCGGATGCGCAACCGCTGCCCGTCCGGGGCCTGCACCGTCGTCAGCGCGGCCACCGTGCGGTCGAGCTCGGCTCGATCACCACCGGTGAACCCTGACCTGACCCGCCACACGGAGCGAGTCTGCCAGCGCCTGACGGGCGCTGCGGGGCGGTGGCGTACATTGGCGCCATGTCGACCCCGGTGACCGACCTCATGGCCCGACTCTCGGGCCATCTCTACATCGATGGCGCCTACGTGCCGAGTGCAGGCGCCCGACGCCCCGTGCTCGATCCGGCGACCGAGCAGCAGAGTGGTGAGCTCGCACTTGCCACCGCCGACGAGGTGGAGACCGCCGTGCGCGCCGCCCGACGTGCCCAGCGCGAGTGGTGGGCGCTGAGCGCGCTCGACCGCGCCGCGGAGCTGCACCGGGTGGCCGACCGGCTGCTCGAGCTGGCACCGGTGATCGGTGAGTGCCTCACCCGCGAGATGGGCAAGCCCTACCGCGAGTCGAACTGGGAGGGTGGCGCGTCGGCCTCGTCGTTCCGCTACTACGCCGAGCTCGCCCGCCACGAGCAGGGCCGCCTCGCGGGCTCGGCGATCGCCGGGCAGATGCACATCACGATGAAGGAGCCGCTCGGTGTGATCGTGTCGATCGTGCCGTTCAACTTCCCGGTGCTGCTGTTCGGCTGGCAGGCTGCCGCGTCACTGGCCGCGGGCAACGCGATCATCGTCAAGCCGTCGGACCTGACGCCGCTCACCCTGCTCGTGGCGATGCAGGCCTTCGACCACCTACCGCCCGGCTTGGTGCAGGTGGTGCCCGGCGATGCCGAGGCCGGCCAGGCACTGGTGGCCCACGAGCACACCCACGGCATCGCCTTCACCGGCAGCGTGCCCGCCGCCCGGGCCGTGGCCCGCACGGCGGCCGAACGGTTCAAGCCGGTGCTCGTCGAGGCCTCGGGCAACGACCCGTTCATCGTGATGCCCTCAGCTCCGGTCGAGGTGGTGGCCCGCGGGGCGGCCTTCGCCGCCTTCTTGAACTGCGGGCAGGTGTGCACCTCGGCCGAGCGGTTCTACGCGCACACCGATGTCTACGCCGACTTCGTCGAAGCCTTCGCCGAGCAGGCCAGGGCGCTACGCGTCGGCAGCGGCCTCGACGCCGTCGACATGGGCCCGCTCGCGGCCGCACGCGAGCGCGACCGTGTGGAGCGCATCGTGGCCCGTGCGGTCGACCAGGGTGCCCGCGTGGTCACCGGCGCACGGCGGCCCGCCGGGCTGCCCGTGGGTTGGTTCTACGAGCCCACCGTGCTCGAGGTGGCCGCCGACAGCGAGATCATGCACGGCGAGACGTTCGGGCCGGTGGCCCCGGTGTGCCGGGTGACGAGCCTCGACGAGGCCATCGCCCGCGCCAACGACTCCGAGCTCGGCCTCGGCGCCAACATCTACACGAGCGACCTGCACGAAGCGTTCCGCGCCGTGCACGAGATCGAGAGCGGCATCGTCTGGGTGAACACCCCGCTCAACGACAACGACGCCGTCCCCTTCGGCGGCCGCAAGCTCACCGGGTCGGGCCGCGAGCTCGGCGCCGAGGGCCTCGAACAGTTCCGCCGGTCGAAGATGGTGATGATCTCACCGACGGCCGAGCCCGATCCGGAATGGTTCCCCTACCCGGACGAGGACTCGTTCACGGCCCAGGCCTGAGCAGCGCCCGACCGAGGCCGAGCGCTGCAGGCGCCTCCCGCGCGATGCCCGCGTCGGTCAGCGTCCGTGTCGGCGGCGACCGCCGGAGCCGGCACCGTTGCGGCGGGAGCCCGAGGGACGGCCGGACGGGCCTGCGTGCGCCGCACCCGATCGCGGAGCCGAGGCCGACCGCTGCTGGTCGCCCGAGCGCTGCTGGTTGGCCGACCGCTGCTGCCCGGCCGGGCGGCCCGAGGCGTTCTGCCGCTGAGGTGCACCGGTGCGTGCGGGAGCGGCCGCCTGGGGCACAGGCGCCGGCCGGCGAGCGGGCATCGGCGGCCCGGCGAGGGCGCCGATCAGCTCGTGGCCGGGGCGCACGTCGGTGACGGTCGGCGAGATGCCTGCGGAACGGGCCAGGCCGCGTGCGTCCTTGGTCTGGTCGGGCGTCACGATGGTGATGACCACACCCTCGCTGCCGGCACGCGCCGTGCGGCCGGAGCGGTGGAGGTAGGCCTTGTGCTCGGCGGGCGGGTCGACGTGTACGACCAGGGCCACCTCGTCGACGTGGATGCCGCGAGCCGCAATGTCGGTGGCTACCAGCACACGCGTGCTGCCCTCGCGGAAGGCCTCGAGGTTGCGTTCGCGGGCCGCCTGCGACAGGTTGCCGTGCAGCTCGACCGCAGGAGTGCCGGCCGCGGTGAGCACCTTGGCCAGCTTCTTCGCACCGTGCTTGGTGCGGGTGAACAGCACCGACCGACCAGCACCGCTGGCGAGCGAGTGCACGACCGTGCCCTTGTCGGCAGACGACACGAGGAACATGTGGTGCTGCATCTGCGGCGGCGCCTCGGTCGCGGAGTCGACCGAGTGGACCACCGGGTCGTGCAGGTAGCGGGTCACCAGCGCGTCGACGGCGCGATCGAGCGTGGCCGAGAACAGCAGGCGCTGGCCGTCGGCCGGTGTGGCATCGAGCAGGCGGCGCACGGCGGGCAGGAAGCCGAGGTCGGCCATGTGGTCGGCCT
>DAINND010000082.1:6931-10814 GCA_036736065.1 Ilumatobacteraceae bacterium | reverse complement strand
CCCTCGGCAGGGTCGTCGAAGCTGTCGGCTTCGCGTGCGAGGAGCGCGACAGCGCCGAGGCGGGCCCGCACCGGAGGGCTGACGACCGGCCCGAACCACGCCTCGTCGAGCGTCTGTTGCCGTGTCACCACCCAGGCGTCGCGGCCATGCGCCTCCTCCGCCGCAGCGCCGAGGTCGGCTGCTGCCCCGGGCACGGCGTGCAGCCACCGGAAGCGGCCCTCCCCGGAGCTGCGCTGGCACAGCCGTCGGAGGCTGTCGTGGATGGCGACCGTGTTGTCCCCCACGTGCACCTGCCCGTGGTCGGCGGTCACGAGCAGGGCCGCCTCGGCCGGCAGCTGGTCGAGGACCTGTGCCACCAGCTGGTCCGCGGCGCGCAGCTCGGCGTCGTAGAACGGCCCGAAGCCATGCTCGTGGGCAATCTTGTCGTTCCCGGCGTAGTAGGCGTAGACGAACCGCCCCCCGGCCCGCTGCAGCTGGCCGACCTGGACGGCTAGGCGCGACGGCGCCCGCCACCCGCGCGGGCGCGTCCCGCGCAGATGGGCAGCCGAGAACGCCGTGCGCTCGAGCTCAGCCCTGCTCACGACCGGCACCGCCTCGCCGAGGAACGGCGCGAACGGCTGCAGCCGCTCGGGCTCGTGGTGCCGCCGCGCGTCGTGGGGCCGCTCGGTCTGCCAGCGCAAGACGTTGAGGATCTCACCTCCGACATCGATGCGGTACCCGACGAGCCCGTGCTCCCCCGGCGTCAAACCGGTCGTGATCGAGGTGAGCGCCGTCGCCGTCGTGGTCGGGGCGACCGTCGTGATCGGCCCACCGCTCATCGACGTCAGCGTCGGCGCAAGGTCAGCCCGCTGCTCGAGCTGGGCCCAACCGAGGCCGTCGAGCACGAGCAGCACCACCTGGCGCGCACCGGCCACACAACCCGGCATCCACGCAGGTAGCGCGCCGGCGGGCCCGAGCAGCGCCGGGATGATGCCGCGCACATTGGCGCCGCTGTACTCGGGGATGATCGGCAGGTCGGGCACAGTGCGGCCAGTCCACCACGCCGACGTCGTGGGCGCCAGCCGACCACTCGACCCGCAACCACAGGATGAAGCACAGACGGAGGGTGCCGGTCCACGCCCCGTCTCCCCCTACGATGTCGGCGTGCGAGTCTCGAGCAAGGGTGACTATGCGTGTCGGGCGCTGTTGTCCCTCACCTTGCACGCATCCGAGCCAGGGCCGACGAGCGTCCGGGACATCGCCGAGCGCACGGGCATCCCGCAGCCGTACCTGGAGCAGATCCTGTTGTCACTGAAGGGTGCCGGCCTCGTGCGGTCCAAGCGCGGCGTCGGCGGCGGCTACGTGCTGGCGCGTTCACCGGAGGAGATCCGCCTCAGCGAGATCCTCGCCGCAGTCGACGGACCGATCACGATCGGCGACTTCGGTGAGCCGCACCAGGACGGCTCGTGCGACCACGAGGGCCAATGCGTCCTCTATGCGATCTGGCAGCTCGCCGGCGGTCACATGCGCCGCCTCCTCGAGGGCTACACCCTGGCGAGCGTCGCCGACACCGCCAAGGGCCTCTCGGCCTGGCCCGAGCCCAACGCAAGCTGACTCGACGTGCCTCAGGGGCGCTGCTCGTCGGGGGCATCGGCCCCGGCGGCCGCCGCGAGCTGGTCGAGCAGGCGCTGCATGTCGGCTGGCAGCGCCGATGCGAACTCGAGCGGCGCTCCGCTCACCGGATGGGCGAAGGCGAGCGCTTCGGCGTGCAGCATCGGGCGCTGCGTCGCCAATGCCACGCGGAGGCCCCCGTAGGTCGCATCACCGACAACCGGATGGCCGATGGCAGCGAGGTGGACCCGGATCTGGTGGGTCCTGCCCGTCTCGAGGCGACAGCGGACGTCGGTGACCTCGCCATGGGCGCGATAGCGGCGCAGCACCCGGTAGTGGGTCCGCGCCGGCTTACCGTCGACCACCACCGCCATGCGCAGCGGATCGTTGCGGTCCCGACCGATCGGCGCGTCCACGACCCCGACCGGGCTCGCCGGGCAGCCCCACACCAGCGCCCGGTAGGTCCGCTCGACGCGATGCTGCGCGCGCGCGGCGACAAGGGCGTGGTAGGCCGCGCCGGACCGTGCCACCACCATCAGTCCCGACGTGCCCACGTCGAGGCGGTGCACGATGCCCGGGCGGTGCGGGTCGCCGACCTCGGCGACCTCCGGGAACCGGGCGAGCAGGGCGTTCACGAGCGTGCCGTCGCCGTGGCCGGCGGCCGGGTGCACGACGAGCCCCGCGGGCTTGTCGATGACGATGACGTCGGCGTCGGCGAAGACCACCGTGAGCTCGATCGTCGGATCGGCGGCCGGGAGCTGCTCGACCGGAAGGAGGGTCGGGTCGACGACGATCCGCTGGCCTTCACGGACGCGGATCTTGCCCGAGGTGACGACGGCGTCGTCGACGCTCGCTCCCCCCGCGCTCACCAGCAGTGCGGCATCGGCACGACTGGCTCCGGTGACGATGGCGACGATCCGATCGAGCCGTTCGCCGTCGAGTGCTGCGGGGATCGTCTCGTCGATCATCCTCCGCTCCCGATCATTTCGCCGCGGACGGAGGTGCCGGAGCGAGGAAGGCGGACAGGACGAACAGCGCCGCACCGATGGTGACTCCCATGTCCGCGACGTTGAAGATGGGGAACCACTGGAAGTCGATGAAGTCGACGACCCTGCCCCGCAGCCAGGCGTCTTCGCGGAACAATCGGTCGATCAGGTTCCCCATCGCTCCACCGAGCAGCAAGCCGGCTGCGAACTCCGCCAGTCGGCTCCCCAAGCGAGCGCTCGACAGCGCCAGGACGACGACCACGGCAAAGGCGACGAGGCCGATGAGCGGGCCCCAGCCCTGGCCCTTCGAGAACGCCATGCCGCTGTTGTAGGCGAGGTTCCACTGAAGGGTCCAGATGACGTGGCGCTCCTCGCCATCGGCGAGCGCGTTGACGGCCCAGTGCTTGGTCAGTTGGTCGATCACGACCCAGACGACAGCGACGCTGAGGCTGAGCCGCGAGACCCGACCGCGCCACCACGACGACGCCTGACGCTCGACAGGGTGCTCGACGTCGGCTGCGGCCTCCGTTGACGCGGCGATCTCAGCGGACGCGGCGGCTTCTGCCGCCGACGCGCCAGCAGCTTCGTCGTTCACGACGATCAGCGGCGGCCGAGGCCGCCGGCCTTCTCTTCGACCAGGACATCGGCCCAGGGGATCGCCTCGAGCCGCTCACGCGGGATGGGACGACCGGACTGGACCGAGTACCCGTAGGTGCCGGCCTCCATGCGCGTGAGCGCTGCCTCGATGTCGGCGATGACCTGACGGTCCTGGGCCGACAGGGCGAGTGCACGCTCTCGTTCGACGACCATGGTGTCGCCCTCGCCGCCTTCGTCGTCGAACTGGACGTCACCCATCTCGGCCTCGGCGACGAGCGCGTTCGCCTCATCCTCGAGCCGCGTCGCCTGCCCGGTGAGCTCGTCGCGCTCTTTCAGCAGCTGAGCCCGCATCGTCAGGAGGAACTTGGCATCGAAGTCCTTGGTGAATGCAACTCCGTCCTTGTGCCCCTTGATCGGCGGGATCGCCGGCACCGCCACTGCCGGCTTGGTCACGCCGGACGGCTTGCCGGTCCCGGAGGGCTTGCCCTTCGACCCGCCGCGGCGATCGGCCACCACTGCGGCGGCCGGCGCCGTCTGCTGCACAGCCTTGGCAGGCGCCTTGGCGACAGCCTTCGCCGGCGCCTTTGCGACAGCCTTGGCGGGAGCCTTTGCGACAGCCTTGGCGGGAGCCTTCGCCACAGCCTTCGCCGGAGCCTTCGCAACAGCCTTGGCGGGAGCCTTTGCGACAGCCTTCGCCGGAGCCTTCGCCA
>DAINND010000082.1:0-6831 GCA_036736065.1 Ilumatobacteraceae bacterium | reverse complement strand
CAGCCTTGGCGGGCGCCTTCGCCACAGCCTTGGCGGGCGCCTTCGCCACAGCCTTGGCGGGCGCCTTCGCCACAGCCTTCGCCGGCGCCTTGGTCGTCGCTCCAGCGGCGGCCTTCGCCTCTCGGCCCGACGACGCAGCCGCACCCTTGCCGGACGCCTTCTGCGCCGAGCGAGCAGCGGTCGCAGTGGGCTTGTTCGCCTTGGCCATGACCTGGAGCACCTCCGTGGACCGAGTTGAGCAGGGGATGCTACCGCCGTCGCCGGTCGATCTGTCGTCGAAGGAGCCTCAGCGGACCGGCGCGACCGAGACGTGCACCGGCTCACCGTCGAGCTCGGTGGTCGGATCGCCCCCGTCGAAGCTCACGCTGACGGCGAGCGTCTCGGCGAGGAGCATCGGCTCGAAGGCCTGCACCGCTCGTCGGACCGACTGGGGCACCCCAAGGGTGAGCTCGATCCGGTCCGAGACATCGAGGCCGGCGTCACGCCGAGTCTGTTGCACGAGCCGGATCAGGTCGCGAGTCGTCCCCTCGGCGAGCAGCTCGGGTGTCACCTCGACATCGAGCACCACCACGCCGGACCCGTCGGGCAGCGCAGTGCTCGCGCCGTCACCGGCCACGACCAGCTTGAGGGAGTACTCCCCGTCGAGCAACTCGACGTCACCGGCGATGACGGCGCCACCCTCCCGGCGCCAGGCGCCGGCCTTGACCGCAGCGATGACCTCCTGGGTCCGACGCCCGAGCCGCGGCCCGAGCGCTGCGGGGAGCACCTGCAGCTCGGTCGACGCGACCGCGGAGACGTCGTCGGACAGCACGACCTGCTTCACGTTGACCTCGTCGGCAACGAGGCCGACGAGCGGGGCGAGCTGATCAGCGCCGTGCGCAGCGATCGTCAGACTGCGCAACGGAAGCCTGACGCGCAGCTGCTGGGCCTTGCGGAGCCGCAACGTCACCGAGCACACGTCGCGCGCCAGGTCCATCGACCTCACCAGCTCAGGGTCCGCCGGGAGGTCCGCCGCGTCCGGCCAGTCGGTGAGGTGGACGCTCCGCTCACCGGTGAGGCCACGGTAGACCGCCTCCGCGGTGAGCGGCAGCAGCGGCGCCGCGCCCCGGCACAGCACGCTCAACACCGTGTGCAGCGTGTCGATCGCCGCCTGGTCACCTTCCCAGAAGCGGTCGCGGCTGCGCCGCACGTACCAGTTGGTGAGCACGTCGAGGAAGGTGCGCACCGATCCGCACGCGGCGAACAGGTCGTAGCCGTCCATCTGCTCGGTCAACGTGCCGACGAGATCATGGGTCTTGGCCAGGATGTACCTGTCGAGCTCGTCGGTGCTGTCCGTCCGCCACGTTCCGGTGCGGCCCTCGGCACGTGCGTAGAGCGATAGGAAGTACCAGGTGTTCCAGAGCGGCAGCAGCACCTGGCGAACGGTGTCGCGGATGCCGTCCTCGGTCACGGCGAGGTCCGCCCCGCGAAGGATCGAGGAGCTGAGCAGGTACCACCGCATCGCGTCGGCGCCGTAGGTGTCGAACACCATCATCGGATCCGGGTAGTTCTTCAGGCTCTTCGACATCTTCATGCCGTCGTCACCGAGCACCACGCCGTGGCTCACGCAGGTGCTGAACGACGGCCGGTCGAACAACGCCGTCGCGAGCACGTGGAGCGTGTAGAACCAGCCACGAGTCTGTCCGATGTACTCGACGATGAAGTCGCCCGGGTAGTGGCTGTCGAACCACTCGCGGTTCTCGAACGGGTAGTGCACCTGGGCGAACGGCATGCTGCCGCTCTCGAACCAGCAGTCGAGGACCTCGGGCACGCGCCGCATCATCGACCGGCCCGTCGGGTCGTCCGGGTTCGGGCGCACCAGGTCGTCGACCTGGGGGCGATGCAGGTCGGTGATCGTGACGCCGAAGTCCCGTTCGAGCTCGGCGATCGATCCGTAGCAGTCGATGCGGGGGTGGGCGGGGTCGTCGCTCTTCCAGATCGGGATCGGCGAGCCCCAGAACCGGTTGCGGCTGATGCTCCAGTCGCGAGCGTTGGCGAGCCACTTGCCGAAGCTGCCGTCCTTGATGTGCTCCGGCACCCACGCGATCTGCTGGTTGAGCTCCACCATCCGGTCGCGGAAGGCCGTGACCTGGACGAACCACGAGCTGATCGCCCGGTAGACGAGCGGCGCGGCGCAGCGCCAGCAGTGCGGGTAGGCGTGGTGGTAGCTGTCGTGGCGCACGACGACACCGCGCTCTTTCAGGGTGCGGATCACCAGAGGGTTGGCCTCGAACACGTGCGTGCCTGCCCACGGTTCGACCTCGGCGGTGTAGCGGCCGTGCTCGTCCATCGGGCATACGGTGGGGATGCCGGCGGCAGTGCAGGCCACCTGGTCCTCCTCACCGAAGCCGGGCGCCATGTGCACCACGCCCGTGCCGTCCTCCGTGCTCACGAACTCGGCGCCGAGCACCTGGAAGGCATTCTCGGTGTCGGCGAAGAAGGGGAACAGCGGCTGGTAGCGCCGGCCCACGAGCTCGGCGCCACGAACGGTTGCGACCTGCACGGCGCCGTCGAGCTCGCGCTCATAGGCGGGCACGCGCGCCTCGGCGAGCAGGTACCGCTCGCCGTCGAGCTCCATGACCGCATAGTCGATCTCGGGCCCGACCGCGAGGGCGAGGTTGCTCGGCAAGGTCCACGGTGTGGTGGTCCAGGCGAGGATCCGCTCCCCCGTCTCGAGCTCGAACCACACCGTGAGGGCGGGATCCTGCCGGTCGCGGTAGACGTCGTCCATCCTCGTCTCGGTGTTGCTGAGGGGTGTCTCACACCTCCAGCAGTACGCGAGGACGCGGAACCCCTCGTAGATCAGCCCCTTGTCCCAGAGGGTCTTGAACGCCCACATCACGCTCTCCATGTACGGGAGGTCGAGCGTCTTGTAGTCGTTGGCGAAGTCGACCCAGCGCGCCTGGCGCGTGACATAGCGGTACCAGTCGTCGGTGAAGCGCAACACGCTCGAGCGGCACGCCGCGTTGAAGCGGTCGATCCCGTACTCGGCGATCGCCGGGTGCCCGCTGATGCCGAGCTCCTTCTCGGCGACCACCTCGGCCGGGAGGCCGTGGCAGTCCCAGCCGAAGCGTCGGTGCACCTGCTGGCCGCGCATCGTGCGATACCGCGGCACCGCGTCCTTCACGAACCCGGTGAGCAGGTGCCCGTAGTGCGGCAGACCATTGGCGAATGGTGGGCCGTCGTAGAAGACGTACTCGTCAGATCCGTCACGACGGTCGATGGTGGCCTGGAAGGTGCGGTCGTGCTCCCAGAACGCGAGCACCTCGGTCTCGAGGTGAGGGAACGACGGGTGGGCGTCGACGTCGGGGTAGCTCATCGGGTGCTCCTGTGCGAGTTCGGACCGACAGGGACGAGCCGGAGCCCGCGGTACCACCCTGCTTGCCGACAGCCTCAGCCACCGACCCCTTGGTTGCGCCAGCGATGACGGGCTGGACCCGTTCGGTTCTACTGGGCCCGGGGGCCGTTCTTCCGAAGGCTCGGAGGTGATGGCCTCGTCATCGCCTGTTCTGTCAGATTACCGCCGGCGGGTGCCGCATCAGTGCACTCCGTTGGCGCCGTGCTCGACGTCGAACAGCGCCTCGGCCTGGCTCGCGGCGGGGTCACCGAGCGGCGACGGGCCGAACGACGAGGGCATGTCCGCGGCCGACAACAGTGGCCGCCGGAGGTCTCCCAGGCCGTCGGGCGAGCGCTCCGCCAGGTCGACCAGCTTCGTCGCCAGTTGGCGCAGCCGCTCCCGGTGCGTGGCGACATGAGCTTCGAGCGACTCGACATCGGCGAGCAGGAAGTCCCGCCGCGCCAGCAGCTCCTGCACGGCGCTCTCGGCCGCGAGATACTCCTCGTCGCGGGCCCGACGCGCCTCCATCCGAGCCGTGTCGACCATCCGCTCTGCGGCGCTGCGCGCCTGCTCGAGCATCGTCGTCGCCTCACGATCGGCTGCGGCGCGCACTTCCTCGGCCGCTGCAGCCGCCGCGACGCGCACGGATTCCGCCTCGGCCGCCGCCTCGGCTCGCGCCTCGTCGGCCGCGCGCTGGGCGAGCAGCAGTGTCCGGCTGATCGTCTCGGCCTGCTCCGCAGGCGGGCTCTGCTGCGTTGCCTCCTGGAGCTTGGCGAGCGCGGTTCGGGCGCGCACCTCCATGGTGGCGGCCTGCTGGTGGGCGGCATCGAGAGCTCGGGCGACGTCAGCCAGGTAGCGCCGCACCTCGTCGGGGTCGTAGCCCTTGCGGGTGACTCCGAAGCTCGCCTGGGCGATCGACTGCGGTGTCAGGTCCATGACGTCATGGTAGACGTCGGACGACAGCCCGATCAGCGAAGGTCGGCACCGATCGACGCTCCGCGCGATCCAGCCGGCTTGAGCAGGTAGACGCCGGTGGCGACCTTCTCCATCGTGCCCTCGAGGCCGTAGCACAGGCCGCTGGCGAAATCGATCAGACGGCGAGCGACGTCGCGCTCAGTGCCTTCGAGGTTGACGATGACGGGTTGGCCCTCTTTGAACTTGTCCGCGATCTCCTGCGCCGCGTCGAAGCGACGCGGACGCACCGTGTGCGGATCGGCGCTGGCCGGGCCCACCGGGCGAACGGTGACCCGAGGCGAGTTGATCGGCCGCGGCTGCACGCTCGAATCGTCGATGGTGGGCAGCGGGCGGCGCCCCGTGGGCTCGCCGTCACGCGTCGGAAAGGTCGGCCGAGCGGGGACCGCACGGACCGTCACATCGGACTCGAAGTCGCTCGGGAGCGGACGTGGCGAACGGACAGGCTCCGGCTCACGGGCCACGCGAGCGCGCGTCGGGCGCGGCTCGGGCTCGGGTGCCAGGTCGTAGTCGTCGTAGGCGTCGTCGGGCCCGAGCCCGAGATAATCCATCGCCTTCTTCCAGATCGCCATGACCATTCCTCCTGGTGTGATGAGGCTAGCGGACGCGATCAGGCGCGGGTGGGACGCGACCCGAACAGCGCGCTCCCGACACGTACCTCGGTTGCTCCCTCCTCGACCGCCACCTCGAGATCGTCGCTCATCCCCATCGAGCAGACCGACAGCCCGAGCCGGTCGACCAGCCCACGCACCGCGCGGAACCCGGCGCGCGCCGCGTCGGGCCCCCCACTCGTCGGACCGACCGTCATCAGACCCCGCACCTCGAGGCCGAGCTCGCGGCACCGGGCGACGAGCGCCTCGACGTCGTCGAGCGCACAGCCACCCTTCCCGGGCTCTCCGGAGGTGTCGACCTGCACGAGCACTGCCGCGCCCGGCGCTCGCTTGGCGATCTCGTGGGCCAGACTCGGTCGGTCGACGGACTCGAACACGTCGACGCATGGGGCCACCATCCGGACCTTGTTCGTCTGCAACTGGCCGATGAAGTGCACCTCGAGTCCTTCCGGGAGGTCGGCATGCTTGGCCACCAGCTCCTGGGCGTAGTTCTCGCCCCCCTTGGTGAGGCCGACATGCAGGGCCGCCTGGTATGCGTCGGGACCGAAGGACTTGGTCACCGCAACGATGTCGACCGGCTGATCGGATCCCGGCCGACGTGCCCGCTCGATGCGGTCCCGCACGCGCTCGCGGCGCTCCGCGACGTCCTCCAGGTCGAAGCTCACGCGACCGCCCCCTCCGCGGCCGGGGCCCGCCAGACGGCCATCACCTGCCGCTCGACGTCACCTCGGGCACGGTGCGAGAAGAAGCGCTCGGGGGTGCACCCGGTGCACGCGGACCGGTCGTCGAGAGCGACATCGAGCTCGGCCAGGGCGGCCCGCACGGCGGCGGGCACGTCGAGCGCCGGAGCGCCCCGGGCTGTGGTCGACCGGACCGACGGCCCGAAGCGCTGCTCGAAGCGATACAGGTCGTCAGCTCCGAACTCGTAGCAGCAGGGGTGGATGCACGGACCGAGCACCGCCCGGCCCGTGGTGTCGGCGCGCGCCCGCAGCGGGGCCACGGTGGCGGCGAGCACGCCCCGCTCGATCCCCCGCCAGCCGGCGTGTGCCACCCCGAACCACGCCGACCCCGTGACGAACGCGACGGGTGCGCAGTCGCCGGTCCAGACGGCCAGCACGGCCCCCTCGGCATCGGAGACGAGGGCGTCGCCGACGGCTCGGTCGTGCTCACCCGGCACGTCGACGACCACGACCGTCGAGCCGTGGCACTGGTCGAGTTGGGTCCAGGGCAGGTCGACGAACCGGCTCCTGGCCTGACGCAGCAGCGCCGCAGGGCCCTCCAGATGGAAGTCCCCGTCGAGGCGTTCGCTCCAGCGGATGCGGTGCTGTCCGATCGCGATCATGTCGCAGGTGCGGCCCTCGGCCGCCAGCGTCACTTCAGGAACGACGGGACGTCGAACTCGTCGTCGTCGTCGAGCGATTCGACGGCATCGTCGGCGAAGAGGTCCTTGAGCGTCGAGACCGGCTTCGTCTCGGCCGGCATCGTCGACGCCTTCGGTCCACCGTCCCAGCGATCGAACCCGGCCGCGATGACGGTGACCTTCACCTCGTCGCCCATCTCGTCGTCGATCACGGTGCCGAAGATGATGTTGGCATCGGCGTGCGCGACGCCGTGGATGATCTCCGCAGCAGCGTTCATCTCGAACAGACCCATGCTCGACGGGCCGGTGATGTTGAGCAGGATGCCCCGTGCCCCGTCGATCGCCGCCTCGAGCAGCGGGCTCGAGATCGCTGCCTTGGCAGCAGCCACAGCCCGGTTCTCGCCACTTGCCTGACCGATGCCCATCAACGCCGCCCCGGCGTTCGACAGGATCGCCTTCACGTCGGCGAAGTCGGTGTTGATGCGGCCTGGCGTGGTGATCAGGATGGTGCT
>DAINND010000081.1:0-10859 GCA_036736065.1 Ilumatobacteraceae bacterium | reverse complement strand
CATCCGCGAAAGCGCCGGTGACGCCCAAGCCGGCCGCGCCGCCCAAGCCGGCTGCTACCAAGCCGGCATCCCCCGCGAAGCCCGTTCCGGCCGCCCAGACGACGGCCAAGGTCCGTGTCAGGTTGACAATCCCACCCTTGATGGCGCCATAGGCCGCCGAGGCGTTGACCGGCATCCCCGGCGGGTACATACGCACATCGGTGCCGCCGACGCCGTAGATCGCCGACATCCCCTACCTCACCATCGCACCGGCCGCCGGCGAGGCCATCGTGGGGCTCGCCACGGCCGACGCGAGCCCGAGCGTGCAGGCCTGGGTCGTGCTGCCCACGGGCGAGCGCGTGCCCGTGGTCGATCGGGTGATCACCTTCGGGCGCCTGCCCGACTGCACCGTCACCCTCAACGACCCCAACGTCAGTCGCCATCACGCCGAGATCCGCCCCGGAGCCGCCATCGTGCTCGTCGACCTCGGCTCCACGAACGGCACCTTGGTCAACGGTGTGCGCGTCGATGCACCGCACCCGCTCCTCGACGGCGACGTGATCTCGATGGGCCAGTCGCACATACGGTTCGAGGCGCCGTAGCCGACGCGCATGACCGACTCCGTCCTCGGCGTTCTGAAGATCGCGCTCCTCGCGCTCCTCTACCTGTTCTTCGCCCGCGTGCTGTGGGCCGTCTGGAGCGAGGTGCGCGGCCCCCGGGTCGGTCGGGCGCCGATCCCCGAGGCCAGCCCCACCGTCCCGACCGCACGACCGGACGTGGCGCCGGCGCCCCCGCCTCCCTCGCGACGCAAGCGGGGCGCCGTCTCCAAGCTCACCGTGCTCGAACCCAAGCACCGCAAGGGCGCCTCGTTCGACGTCACCGCCGAGATCACCATCGGTCGCAGTGCCACAGCGACCATCTCGATCCCCGACGACGCATTCGTGTCCCAACTGCACGCACGCCTGTACCAGACCGAGGCAGGCACCGTGGTCGAGGACCTCGCCTCGACGAACGGCTCGTTCCTCAACGGGTCGCGAGTCACCGGCAGCCACCCCATCGTCCGCGGCGACCGCCTCCAGGTGGGGTCGGTCGTCCTGGAGGCGCGATGAGCGACCAGCTCCGCTGGGGCGCCGCCACCGACGCCGGTCGGGTGCGCGAGAGCAACGAGGACGCCTACCTCGTCGAGCCGATGGTGTTCGCCGTCGCCGACGGCATGGGCGGCCACCAGGCCGGCGAAGTGGCCAGCGCCATGGCCGTCGACGTGCTGCGCCAGCGATTGCTGGACGGTGCGCCGAGCGTCGAGGTGCTCGTCGCCGCCGTGGTCGAGGCCAACGCCGCCATCTTCCAGACCGCTCGGCGCAACAGCGCCCAGATGGGCATGGGCACGACCATCACCGTCCTCGCGGTGCTGCCTGCCGACACCACGGGTGCGTCAGCCACCCCCGACCACCTCGACGAGGTCGCCGACGAGGGCGACACCGGACGCGAGACCGGGGACGACCCGCCCGCTGCACCACCTGCGCCTCCCGCGCCCGAGCCGACGCGGCTCGGGCTCGCCAACGTCGGCGACAGCCGCACCTACCTCGTGCGCGGCGGCACACTCACCCGGGCGACGATCGACCACAGCTACGTGCAGGAGCTGCTCGCCACCGGGCACCTCACCGAGGACGAGGCCCGCAACCACCCGCGACGCAACATCGTCACCCGCGCCCTCGGCATCGAGCCGAACGTGCGTGTCGACTCGTGGGTGCTGCCACTCGTGCGCGGCGACCGTTTCGTGCTGTGCAGCGACGGGCTCGTCGACGAGATCGACGACACGCGCATCGCCGACATCGTCGCTGGCGCGGCTGATCCGCAGGCCGCCGCCGAGCAGCTCGTCGCCGCCGCGCTCGAGCAGGGCGGCCGCGACAACGTGACCGTCGTCGTCGTCGACGTGGTGGAAGGCGCCCAGCCCGGTGACGATCGAGACACCGACCGCGCACCGGAACCGACCCTCGTGATGCCCGTGGTCGGCAGCAGTGGCGTGGCGGCCGACCCGATCACGCCCGCACCGCAGCAACCGGCGCGGCGACTGCAGATGACGGGGCGGCTCTTCGCGGGCCTCGTCGCCCTCGCCGTGGTGGCCACGGCCATCATCACCCTCATCGCCGTGGCGCTCACCGGCGACGACTCGCCCGCGCCCACCACGACATCGTCGACGTCGACCACGTCGACCACGTCGACGACCACGACCACCACCACGGTGCCCGGCCCGGCGACCACCGTCCCCGAGCCCACAGCGCCGGGCGCTGCAACTACCGTCGGCGGTCCATGAGCACAGCCTCACCGCTCGCGGCCGCCCGCCGGAGCACCGAGCTCGGCCTCGTCGCGATGGCCGGGGTCATCACGGTGGTCGCCTACACCCTGGCATCGCTCGGCAAGAACGCCGAGATCCCGCCGATCATCGTGCCGTTCCTGGTGGCCGTGCTCGGCCTGCTGCTCGTCGCCCACGTCGCCACCCGCATGCTGGCCAGCGGCGCCGAACCGACGCTGCTGCCGTTGGCCGCGCTGCTGCACGGGCTCGGCTACGTGATGATCACCCGGCTCGACGACCGCCTCGCCGGGCTGCAGACCACCTGGAGCCTCATCGCCATCGCCGCCTTCGTCGGGGTGCTGCTGGTGGTGCAGCGACCCACCGATCTGGCCCGCTACAAGTGGACGTTCTTCGCTGCCGGCGCCGCGCTGCTGCTGCTCCCGCTCGTGCCCGGCGTAGGACGCACCTTCGGCGGAGCGCGCATCTGGGTGAGCATCGGCCCCATCAACTTCCAGCCCGGTGAGTTCGCCAAGATCGCCTTCGCGATCTTCCTCGCCGGGTACCTGGCCGAACGTCGCGAGCTCGTGGCCGAGGCCACCTGGCGCATCGGTCCTGTCCGCCTGCCCGAGCCCCGCTACCTGCTGCCGCTGCTGGCCGCCTGGGGTTTCTCGGTGGTCGTGATGGTGGGCCTCAAGGACCTCGGAGCGTCCCTGCTGTTCTTCGCGATGTTCCTGATCATGGTGTGGGTCGCCACCGAGCGGGCGAGCTTCCTCGCGATCGGCACCGTGCTGTTCGCGGGCGCCGCCTACGTCGCCTGGCTCCTGTTCGACAACGTCCAGACCCGCGTCACCATCTGGCGCGACCCGTGGCCCTATTACGAAGGACGGGGCTATCAGATCGTGCAGTCGATGTTCGCGCTCGCCAACGGCGCGATCGCCGGCACCGGTCTCGGCCTGGGCAGCCCCAACAAGATCCCCGAGGTCAAGAACGACTTCATCTTCGCAGCCATCGGCGAAGAGCTCGGCCTGTTCGGGGCGACGGCGGTGCTCATCGCCTTCCTCCTCGTGATCGGTGCCGGCCTGCGCATCGCCGTGCGCGCCGAGCGACCCTTCGAGAAGATCCTCGCCACCGGCCTCACCACCATCATCGGGGTCCAGGCGTTCATCATCATCGGTGGTGTCATCCGCGTGGTGCCGCTCACCGGCATCACCTTGCCGTTCGTGAGCTACGGCGGCTCGAGCCTCGTGTCGAACTACATCCTGCTCGCCCTGCTCGTGCGCATCAGCGACTCCACTGCGCGGCAACTCGGCGAGGTGCCCGACACCCTCACCCTCGGTGAGCGCTTCGAGACCCGCTCCCTGCGTCGCGCCGAGCGACGCGCTGCGAAGGCCGCGGCCCGTGAGGCCCGGAGGCAACGATGAACGGCAAGATCCGCCATCTCGCGGCCGGGCTGATCGTGTGCTACCTGGCCCTGTTCGTGCAGTTGAACGTGCTCCAGGTGGGACGCGAGCGCGAGCTCACCGAGGACCCGCGCAACAACCGACAGACGATCCGCGACTTCAACCGGCCGCGCGGCCCGATCGTCACCGCCGACGGCGTGGTGGTGGCGCGCAGCGTGCCGACCACCGACCCTGACGACCAGTTCACCTACCAGCGCGAGTACCCGACGGGTGAGCTGTTCGCACACATCTCCGGCTACCACACCTTCAGTTACGGCAGCACCCAGGTCGAGAAGACCCAGGGCGATGTGCTGATGGGCACCACCGCGGCCCAGCAGATCCAGAGCATCGGCAACCTCTTCGACGATCCCGACGTCTCCGGCTCGGTGCAGCTCACCCTGCGCGCCGACGTGCAGGAGGTCGCCCGCCAGGCACTCGGCCCGCGCGAGGGGTCGGTCGTGGTCATCGAGCCGGCGACCGGGGCGATCGTGGCCATGTGGAGCTACCCGAGCTTCGACCCGAACCTCGTGGCGGTCCACGACACCACCCAGGCCGGCGACGTGCTCGAGTTCCTCAACAACTTCCCCGGCAAGCCGCTGCTGGCCAACGCCTACCAGGAGCGGTACATGCCGGGGTCGAGCTTCAAGGTCATCACGATGGCCACCGCGCTCGAGGACGGCGTCGCCACGCTCGACCGGGTGTTCCCCGACGAGTCCGAATGGGTGCCGCCGCAGACCACCGACCCGATCCAGAACTACGGCGGCACCACCTGCGGTGGGACGCTGACCGAGGTCTTCTACCGCAGCTGCAACATCCCCTTCGCGCAGATGGCCATCGAGCTCGGCCCGGAGCGCATGGTCGCGGGCACCAAGGAGTGGGGGATCGGCGAGCGCCTGCCCATCGACCTGCCCCGGCCCGTGGCCAGCGTGTTCGGCGAGGCCGCCGACTTCGTCGACGAGCTGCCGTTGCTGGCCATCGGTGGGTTCGGCCAGGGCAACGACCAGATGGTGCCGTTGCACATGGCGATGGTCGCCGGCGCCGTGGCCAACAAGGGCACGATGATGGCCCCCTACGTCGTCGACTCGACCCGCTATCACGACGGACGAGTGCTGCAACGCACCGTGCCGTCGGTGTGGAAGCGACCGATGAGCCAGGTCACCGCCGACCTCCTGAACGGCATGATGGTCGACGTCGTCAATGTCGGCACCGGCAAGGCCATGCAACTGGCCAACGGCATCCAGGCCGCGGCCAAGACCGGCACGGCCCAGCTGAACGGGCCCGGTGAACCGGAGCGCTCGCACGCCTGGATCATCGGCTTCGCCCCCGCCTCGGCGCCGCGCTACGCCGTCGCCGTGATGATCAAGGGCACCAACGACGAGATCAGCGCGAGCACGGGGGGCAAGCTGGCCGGCCCGGTCGCCAAGCAGGTGCTCGACTACCTGTTCGCCAACCCGCGCACCTGATGGCGGCCGCGGTGACCCGTCGGACCGTCGTGGATATCCTTGCTCGACCCGCGAACGAGGTCGCCCCTGTGCGAAGCGAGAGCCCGTGACCGACAGCAACGACCGCATCGTGTTGAACGAGCGGTACGAGATCCAGCACCGCATCGGCCGTGGAGGCATGGCCGACGTGTTCCTGGCGCGCGACCTGTTGCTCGACCGACCGGTCGCGATCAAGGTGCTGTTCCCCGAGTACGCCACCGACCCCAACTTCGTCGAGCGCTTCCGGCGCGAGGCCCAGGCCGCCGCGAACCTCAACCACCCCAACATCGTCGGCGTCTACGACTGGGGCAAGTACTCCAACACCTACTTCATGGCGATGGAGTACGTGCAGGGCCGCACGCTGGCCGACATCCTGCGCGTCAACGGCCGGATCAGCTCGGTCCAGGCGGCCGAGATCGCGAGCGAGGTGTCCGCTGCGCTGAGCTTCGCCCACCGCAACGGTGTGGTGCACCGCGACATCAAGCCGGCGAACATCCTGATCGGCTCCGCCGGTCAGGTGAAGGTGGCCGCCTTCGGCATCGCCCGCGCGCTGAACGCGCCCACCGAGGAGCACCTCACCCAGGTCGGCTCGGTCATGGGCACAGCCACCTACTTCTCGCCCGAGCAGGCCCAGGGACTGCAGCCCGATCCGCGCAGCGACCTCTATTCGCTCGGCATCGTCCTCTACGAGATGGTGTCCGGGCGGCCGCCGTTCACCGGTGACAACCCGGTCGGCATCGCCTACAAGCAGGTGCACGACGCGCCCCAGCCGCTCAACCAGATCATCGCCGACATCCCCCTGCCGTTCGAGGCGATCGTCGCCAAGCTGCTGGCCAAGAGCCCGGCCGTGCGCTACCCCGATGCCGATGCCCTGCGCGCCGATCTCCGCCGCTTCCGCGCCGGCGAACCGGTGATGGCCTTGGCCGGCATCGCCACCCCGGTCACGACGGCCCTTCCCCAGCAGCAGGCCGGCCAGGCCGCCTACCAGTCGACGGCGGCGATGCAGCGCACCTCGACGATGCCACAGCAGGCCTACCCGCAGCCCTACGAGCCGCCGCGCAACCGCAACGGCCTGTTCGCCGCCCTCGGCTTCCTGGTGCTCGTCGCCCTCGTGGTGGGCGGCATCGTCGTCTACAACAGCCTGTCGCGCGACGACGGCCCGGAGGCGCCCACCACCGCGGCGGGCCCGAACGCCGGCGGCCTCGACTACGACGTCGCCGTGCAGGCCCTCGACGACGCCGGGCTGTCGTTCGAGCCCATCCCGCAGGAGAACCCCGCCGTCCCCGAGAACCAGGTGTTCCAGACAGATCCGCCCGCCGGCCAGGTGGTGCAGACCGGCTCGGTCGTCAAGGTCGTGTTCACCCCCCCCACGCAGCCGGCTCCGGTGCCCGACGTGACCGGCCAGAACCTCGAGGAGGCCAAGCGGCTGCGCACCGAGGCCCAGTTCACCGTGGGCGAGAGCACCGCCGAGGCGAGCGACCAGCCGAAGGACACCGTCATCCGCACCGACCCGCCGGCCGGCACTGAGCTGAAGGTCGGCTCGCCGGTCGCGATCGTCATCTCCGGCGGCCCGGACACCCAGACGGTGCCGAACGTCGTCGGCCAGACCGAGGCCGCCGCCCGCGCCACGCTCGAGGGGGAGCCGTTCCGGTTCGTCGTCACCGTCCGCGAGCAGAACGACCCCGTCGTGCCCGCCGGTTCGGTGATCGCCACGGAGCCGGCGGCCGCGAGCCAGCTCGCTGTCGGCGGTGCCGTCACGCTCGTGGTGTCGAGCGGACCGCAGCAGGTCGAGGTCGGCTCGTACGTCGGACGCTCCGAGGCCGAAGCGCGCAACCTGATCACCACCCTCGGCCTCGTGCCGAACGTGCTCTACGTGAACGTGCCCGCGGGAGACGCCAACGCCGGTCTCGTGATCTCCCAGAGCGTGCCGCCTGGCACCAAGGTGAACCCGACGTCGATGGTGACCCTCCAGGTCGGCCGGGCAGTGGCCCCGCCGCCCACGACGACGACCACCACGACCACGACCACCACCACGACCACGACCACGATCCCCGGCGGCTGAGCCTCCGGCGGTCAGCGAGCGGCCGGCACCATGTGCACGAAGTTGCGCAGCAGGTCGTGGCCCGCCCCGGTGAGGATGCTCTCCGGGTGGAACTGGACGCCTTCCACCGGCAGCTCACGGTGGCGGACCCCCATGATCACGCCGTCGTCGCAGGTGGCGGTCACCTCGAGGCAGTCGGGCAGCGTGGCCGGGTCGATGACCAGGCTGTGGTAGCGGGTGGCCGTGAGCGGCGAGGCAAGGCCGGCGAACACCCCCGTGCCGTGATGGCTGATCAGCGACGTCTTGCCGTGCATCAGTTGCGGGGCGCGCACCACCGCCGCGCCGTAGACGTGGCCGATCGCCTGATGCCCGAGGCACACGCCGAGCACCGGGGTGCCCTGCGCGGCGAAGGCCGGGATGGCTGCGCAGATGATGCCGGCGTCCTCCGGACGGCCGGGCCCGGGTGACAGCAGCACGGCATCGGGCCCCATGGCCAGCGCCTCTGCGACGGTGAGTTGGTCGTTGCGCACCACCACCGGATCGGCGCCGAGCTCACCGAGGTACTGCACGAGGTTGTAGACGAAGCTGTCGTAGCTGTCGATCACGAGCACGCGAGCACCGGGCATCCACGCAGCGTAGACTCGCGGCCCGTGGCACCTCCCAAGCGAACGACCTCCGGCCGCGTCACCCCGAAGGGCACCACGCCCGGGGGCGCGAAGCCGATGCCGACGACCGAGCACCATCCTGCGGCGTCCGGGCGCTACACGCCGCCGACGCCCGCGCAGGTGCAGCACAGCCCGAGCTGGGTGCCCATCTTGATGGCCGTCCTCATCGGCCTCGGCTTCCTCGTCATCATGCTGCGCTACCTGGTGTGGACCGACTCGAACCTGCCGGTCCTGTTCGGCCTGATCCTGCTCCTCGGCGGGCTCTACACGGCCACCAAGTGGAGATAGCCGCCCTTCGGGGCGCTCCGTGAACACCGGCTGAACGACGGGTTACACCCGTGTCATTCACCACAGTGATATCCACAGGATGTGGACATCACTCGTACAGGGGAGCCACGATCGACATGTCCTCGAGGCAGTGCTTCGGGGGAGGCGGATCCTCGTCCGGCGCGAGGGTCAACTTGATCTCCAGGCCGCACACGCTGCACCGATAGCGCACGTTGACGCGGCGCATCTCGCCCGGCGGGGGCGGAGGCGGCAGCGGCGTGGTCATGCTGCGCAGCAGCCCAATCCCTGTTTTCCACAGGAAGACACCGATCAGGATGCCGCACCCGACCCAGATGATGGTCCCGAACGACGGCATGTGCACAGACTAGGGCGGCGCTGGTCAGCCCAGGCGCTCGATGATGGTGGCGTTGGCCATGCCGCCGCCCTCGCACATCGTCTGCAAGCCGTAGCGGCCGCCGGTGCGCTCGAGCTCGTTGAGCAGCGTCGTCATCAGACGGGCGCCGGACGCGCCGAGCGGGTGACCGAGGGCGATCGCCCCACCGTTGACGTTCACCCGGTCCATGTCCGGGTGGAACTCCTTCTCCCAGGCGAGCACGACCGAGGCGAAGGCCTCGTTGATCTCGACCAGGTCGATCTGGTCGATGGTCATGCCGGCCCGCTCGAGCACCTTGCGGGTGGCCGGGATCGGGGCGGTGAGCATGAGGCGCGGGTTGTCGCCGGCGAGGGCGAAGTTGACGAAACGGGCACGCGGCGTGAGACCGAGCTGCTTGGCGCGCTCTTCGCTCATGATCAGCAGCGCCGAGGCGCCGTCGGTGATCTGCGACGAGTTGCCGGCGGTCACGCGGCCACCCTCCTCCTCGGAGCGGAACGACGGCTTCAGCTTCGCGAGGCTCTCCATCGTGGTGTCGCGCAGGCCCTCGTCGGTGGTCATGAGCGCCCCATCGGCGCCCATCAGCGGCAGGATCTCGCGCTGGAAGCGGCCCTCGGCGGTGGCCCGGGCGGCGAACTGCTGCGAGCGGACACCGAACGCGTCCATGTCGTCACGGCTGATGCCCCACTTGTCGGCGATCAACTCGGCGGAGATGCCCTGCGGCACCAGGCCGCCCTCGGGGGCGTAGCGGGCGCTCACCGCCGGACCGAACGGGAAGCCGAACTTGCCGTCGGCCATCGACGCACCCATCGGCACGCGGGTCATCACCTCGACGCCGGCTGCGACGACGACGTCGTACGCGCCGGCCATCACGCCCTGGGCGGCGAAGTGCGCGGCCTGCTGGCTCGAGCCGCACTGACGGTCGACCGTGGTTCCCGGGATGTCCTCGGGCCAGCCGGCGGCGAGCACGGCATTGCGGGCCACGTTGACACCCTGCTCACCGACCTGCATCACGCACCCCATCACCACGTCGTCGACGAGGGCAGGGTCGATGCCGGTGCGGTCGACGAGCGCCTTCAGCGTCTCGGCGGCCAGGTCGACCGGGTGCCAGTCCTTGAGCTTGCCGTTGCGACGGCCGAGCGGGGTACGGATGGCATCGACGATGACTGCGTTCTGCATGATGGCTCCTCAGGGGTGGGAACGACGGATACGAGCGGACGGCTCAGTCTGCTGGCCCGTCGGGGCGCGACCCAAACCCTGCGCGCATGCCGTTCGGCCCGAATCGCGACCGATGACGACGCACCAACCCCGCCTCCCGGGTGCGGGCACTGCATTTCTTGCGCGAAACTTCCGGTATGACGCTTGCAACTGCTGCCGAGATCGACGCCAAGGTCGCCGGGACGACTGCGCCCCAGAAGTTCCTCGACCTGGTCGCCGCCCACCCCGACCTGCCCGCACTCCATTCGATGAAGGCCGGCGCACCCGGCGAGTGGAACCAGTGGACCCTCTCCGAGATGGCCACCAACGTGGCCCGCACCGCCGCTGGCCTGCAGGCCCAGGGCGTGCACCCGGGCGAGCGCATCCTGCTGATGATGCGCAACCGGCCGGACTTCCACTGGCTCGACCTCGGCGCGCAGTTCGTGCGCGCCACGCCCGTGAGCATCTACAACTCGTCGTCGCCCGAGGAGATCCAGTACCTCGCCAGCCACGCCGAGGCCGAGATCGCCATCGTCGAGGACGCCGGGTTCCTCGAGCGGCTGCTGAAGATCCGCGACGAGCTGCCCATGCTGCAGCGCATCTACGTGATCGAGCCGGTCGAGAACGGCCTGCCCGACGGCGTCCACCCGATCGAGGAGCTGATGGGCCACGGCACCGCCGACCTCGCTCAGCTCGCCGCCAACACCGAGCCGGCCGACATCGCCACGCTCATCTACACCAGTGGCACCACCGGCCCGCCCAAGGGCGTGATGATCAGCCAGTACAACGTCGTGTACACCGTCGAGCAGCTGCGCCTGTGCATCGACTTCGACGACTTCGTCGGCAAGAAGGCCGTCAGCTACCTGCCGATGGCGCACATCGCCGAGCGGATGATGAGCCACTACCAGCAGCTCGTCCTCGGCTACAGCGTCTACTGCTGCCCCGACCCCAACCAGATCGCGCAGTACTTCGGCCTCGTGCACCCGCAGATCGTGTTCGGCGTGCCCCGCGTGTGGGAGAAGGTCTCCAACGGTGTGCGCGCCGCGCTCGCCGCCGACCCGGAGCGCAAGGCCAAGTTCGACGAGGGCGTCACCGCCGCGCTCGCC
>DAINND010000080.1:0-10913 GCA_036736065.1 Ilumatobacteraceae bacterium | reverse complement strand
GCCGTCGGGTGGGCCGCCACCCACCCGACGGACGGGAACCGACGACGGGCCCGGATGCCACAGCGCCGGGTCCGTCGTCGCGTCCCGGCTGCGGCGCGTGTCCCCGAGTGGGCCCGCGTGGAGTTCGGGCCCGGGTCGACCTGCGGACCTGCAGCGGCCCGAACTCGACACACGCAGCCGACCCGCGTACGGCCGGGTCGACCTGCGGACCTGCAGCGGCCCGAACTCGACACGCAGTGGCCACACCGGAACGGCCGCGTCGAGGCTCGGCCGCACAGGGGCCGCAACCCGACACGCGGTGGGCGGTCAGCGGAGGGAGTCGACGAAGGCGGCGATCGCCGCGGCCACCTCGGCGGCGTGGCTCGACTCGTGCATGGCGTGCTCGCCACCTTCGATCACCTGCAGCCGGGCGTCGGGCATCTTGCGCTCGAGGTACTGGCCCGACGCCTGGTACTCGGCCCGGTCGAGCGAGCCGGCGAGCACCAGCGTCGGCACGTCCATCTCGGCGAGGCGGTCCATCACCACCGAGTCGTGCTGCAGGTTGAGCCCGCTCACCTGCGGGGGCACCCCGAAGCGGTGGGCGTTGCGCCGGGCCATGTCGTTCCACCCCTCGCGCTTGACGGGGTCGCGGAAGCCGGGGCCGGTGTTGATGACGACGATCGCCCGGGCCGCACCGGGTCGGGTCGCCGCATGGGCGAGCGCCAGGTAGCCGCCGAGCGAGTGGCCCACCAGCACCGCCGGCGCACCCAGGTCGGCGAGCAGCTCGTCGAGGTCGGCCAACGCCGCGTCACGCGTGTAGGCGGCCGGGTCGTCCGGCACCGGTGACGCGCCATGGCCGAGCAGGTCGACGGCCACCACCTGGAAGCGGTCCTGCAGCTGTGCCATGCACTCGGCCCACGTGGCCGAGGAGCTGCCCATGCCGTGGACGAACACGATCGGCGGGCTGCCCTGCCCGGCGCGCACCTGATGCAACCTCATCGCGGGGATGGTAGGGCACGACCCGGCGCGGCCGTCCATCCGTCGAGCGGCGCAGCTCGTGTCGACGGACTGCGGGGCAGGGGGTACGGTGCGCCCATGCAGACCGGACGATGCCTCTGTGGTGCAGTGACCTACGAGCTCTCGGGCGAACCGATCGCCACGGCGGTGTGCCACTGCGAGCACTGCCAGCGCCAGAGCGGCGGTGCGTTCTCGGTGAACCTGATCGCCCACGAATCGCAGCTCGCGGTGACCGGAGAGCTGACGACCTACGAGGACCGCGGCGAGCACGGCGACGACGTCTACGTGCGACGCCGCTTCTGCGGATCGTGCGGGTCGCCGATCGTGTCCGAGTTGGCCAAGTCGGCCGGGATCATCGCCGTGAAGGCGGGCACGCTCGACGACCGCAGCGTGGTGCAACCCACGGTCGAGGCGTGGTGCGTCGACCGTCAGCCATGGGTGTCGCTGCCCGGCATGGCCGTGTCGCTCGAGCGCGAGTGAGCACCCGAGTCGCCGGCGCGCCATATCGTCGAACGACGACGCGGCTTCTCCTCTGCTCGGCGCTCATCATGTTGTCCTCATCGTGCGCCGGCAGCGATCAGGGTATGACGCCGACGTCTGCACCGGACGGCGTTGCAGTGTCCGAGCCACCGACCTCCGCTCTTCCCAAGGCGCTGTCCGACGAGGAGCTGGCGCAGGTGCTGGCCCTTGCGGTTCCGGCGGCGATCACGGCCAACCCTGATGGGCTCGGCGAGATTGTCGCCGGCGTCGAGTACCACGTCGGCAATGCGCTCGGAGCAGTGAATGGTTCCTACGTGACCTTCCCGGACGGTGGCACACCGCTGAGTGCCGACGTGCAAGCGGCGGTCCTGGCTGCGGTGCCCGACGGTTCGGTGTCCTTCGCGCCGGTCGACCTTGCCACAGGGATGCTGCTGTTGGCGATGCCAACCGTCTCGGGCGACTCCATCACGCTCACCTTCGAGCAGCGGTGCGGAGGCGACCCGAACGCGCTGTGCGGTAGTGGTGGTGCCTTCGTTCTCGCGAAGGTAGACGGCGAATGGCAGATCGTCTCGGGAGGCAATGCGTGGATCTCGTGACTGTTCAAAGCCCCACCTTGGCCCGTCACATCGAAGAGCGCAGAGCTGCCGCCGGGCGCTACCTCGTTGGACTCGACGCCGAGCACGCGACGACGTCGCCGGGAACCGGCGGTCTGGGCGCGGTCAGCTGATCAGAGGGTTGGCGACATGCAGTCCGCGGCGCTCGTCGGCGGCGCACAAGGCGGTGTCGGCGCTGCTGAGCACAGTTGCGCCGCTCTCGAGCGCTGCGGCGAGGTGAACGGCGTCATGGCCTCGCAGACCTTCGACATCGGCGAGCTCGGCTGCAACCGACACAAGTTCATCGGTGACGGACATCAGGTGGAGGACCTGAAACAGGGCTTCGAGTTCCCCCACGGCATCGCGCTCCTGGGCCGAGGTCAGCCTGCGCCCGCGACCCGCCGCAGCGATCGCAGCGCGAGCTTCGACGGCGATGAGATTCACCGAGCGGAACGGGAGGGATTCGAACCCCCGGGCCTTGTGAGCCGGCCGCTTTCAAGGCGGCTGCATTTGTCCGCTCTGCCACCGTTCCGCTGTACACGTTACCGGTCGGCCCGGGTGACGACCCAGTGCCCGGGTGCGGCCCAACCCGACCCGGCTCAGGGCGCGAGGTGCACCAGCACCCGCTCGTAGCGGTCCATGCGCCGCGGGTCGTGGCGGATCTCGCCCGGAGCGAGGCGAAGCCCGGGGAACCGCTCGGCGAGCCGACCGATCGCAACCATCGCCTGCATGCGCGCCAGCGGGGCGCCGATGCAGTAGTGGATGCCCTGGCCGAACGCCAGCGAGACCAGCTCGGGCCGCCCGACGTCGAACCGACCGGGGTCGTCCCAGCGTGACGGGTCGCGGTTGGCCGCACCCAGCGCCAGGCGCACCGTCGTGCCCGCAGCGATTGGTACACCGCGGATCTCGATGTCGTCGACCGCGAGACGGTTGGTGGTGGTCTGCTGGTTGGGGTGGTGGAAGCGCAGGATCTCGCTCACCGCGCCAGGCAGAGCGGTGGCCGGGTCGGCGCACACTCGGGCCCACTGATCCGGATGGTGCAACAGCAACAACATGCCGCTCGAGATCATCCGTTCGGTGGTGGTGCCCGCCGCCGTGTACAGCGTGAGCAGCGCGGCAAGGATCTCGTCCTCGGTGAGCGTCTCGCCCGCCTGCTCGGCTTGCACCAGCGCGCTCACCAGGTCCGGACGTGGTTCCGTGCGACGGGCGGCGACGACATCGGCGATGAACCCGAGCTGCCACACCAGCGCGTCCTGCCCGGCGCGGCGCTGCTCGGGGGTGGCGGTGGGGTCGCCCAGCCGTTCGGTGCCCTCGAACGACGCCCGGAACTCGGCCCTCGCATCGACGGGGATGCCGATCATCTCCGAGGCGACGGTGATCGTGAGCGGGAAGGCCAGCTCGGTGACCAGGTCGAGTGACCGGTCGGGGCGGGCGGCGCCGACGTCCAGCAACTCGTCGACCAGGCCGTGCACCCGGTCGCGCTGGTCGTCGACCGCGGCCCGGCTGAACGCCTGCTGCACCAGCGCGCGGATGCGCGTGTGGGTGGGCGGGTCCTGCATGTTGAACGAGTGGAAGACCACCTGCTGGGCGCGCACGAACGGGTCGTCGGCCGGTGGGCGACCGGCGTGCTTGCGGCCCCAGTGGCTCGACAGCCGCGGATCGCGCAGCGCCGCCGCAACGTCGTCGTAGCGGGTGAGCAGCACATAGCCGTACGGGCTGCGGTGCACCGGGTCGTGCTCGCGCAACCAGTCGAGGGTGGGCGCAGGGTCCTCGAGGAACTCGCGCGAATGCAGATCGAGCGGCAGCTGTCGACCGGGGCCGTGCGGCCCGGGGCCGGCCGGAGGTGGGTCGGGGGGAACGGCGTCGATGGGCGCAGGGTAGCTGTCGCCGGGCGCACGACGACCGGTGCACCAGCCGCACCGACCGATCCACGCCACCCCGGCGGATACGGTCGCGCCGTGGACCTGCCCCGGCCGGATGACGTCGGCACACTGAACTGGATCGACCCGCCGCACAACCGCTGGGCGTTCCGTCACGTGCGCGAGCTCACCCGCACGGCGCGCATCTGGCGCGGTGGCAGCCCGGTGCGGCAGCTCGACGTCGACTGGCACGACCTGTCCGACCTGCGCTTCGACCACCTCGGCCGCACCTGGAACGTCGACGAGATGCTCGGCGCCACCCACACCGATGCCCTGGTGGTGCTGCACCGCGGCCGGCTGGCCTACGAGCGCTACCTCGACGGCATGGGCCCACGCGACACCCACCTGCTGATGTCGGTGTCGAAGTCGCTGTGCTCGACGCTCGTCGGCATCCTCGTCGACCGTGGCCTGATCGATCTCGCCGCCACCGTGCCCGAGCATCTCACCGAGCTGCGCGGCACCTCGTGGGACGGCTGCACGGTGCAGCACCTGCTCGACATGCGCGCCGGCACCCGCTTCGACGAGGACGACTATGCCGACCCCGACAGCTACGGCCGGCTGATCGAGGAGATCTCGGGCTACGTCCCACGCACCCGCGACGACCTGCCGGCCGACACCAAGGCCGTGATCCGCATCCTCGACAACGTCCGCCCGCACGGGGGCGTGTTCGAGTACCGCTCGATCCTCACCGACGTGCTCGGCTGGATCGTCGAGGAGGTGACCGGTGAACGCTTCCACGAGGTGTTCGGGCGCGAGGTGTGGAGCCGCATCGGCGCCGAGCACGACGCCGACGTGATCGTCGATGCCGGTGGCATGGCGCTGGTCGAGGGCGGCATCTGCACGACCGCGCGCGACCTCGCCCGCTTCGGCCAGCTGCGCCTCGACCGGGGCCGGGTGGGCGACGAGCAGGTCGTCCCCGAGTGGTGGGTCGACCGGGTGCGCCGGCCCGACGCCGACCTGGTCGAGGCCTTCTCGGCGTATGCCACGGGCCCGATCGCCGAGGCGTTCCCCCAGGCGCACTACCACGACAAGTGGTGGGTGCTCGACCCTGCTGCCGGCATCTACGCCGGTCGCGGCATCAACGGCCAGCACCTGCTGGTGCACCACCCCAGCGAGACCGTGGTGGTGAAGTTCTCGGTGTGGCCCGACCGGCTGGTGCTCGACACCGTCGACCTCACCGATGCCGGGCTGCTGGCGATCTGCGCGCATCTCGGCGCGTCGATGCAGTGACGCACGGGAGCTGCGTCAGCCGGCGCTGAGCCTGGCCTTCACCATGGCGGCGATCGCTGCGCCGTCGGCGGTGCTGCCGGCCTTGGCCCGCACGGCGCTCACCACGCGGCCCATCGCCTTCATGCCCGTCGCGCCCTCGGCGGCTGCAGCCGCCACCTCGACCTCGACGAGCTCGCGCAGCTCGTCCTCGCTCAGCGCCGCGGGCAGGTAGGCCTCGAGCACCGCCGCCTCGGCCCGCTCGCGCTCGGCCCGCTCGGCGCGCCCAGCGCCGGCGAACGCGTCGGCGGCCTCATGGTGTTTGCGCACCTCGACAGCGAGCACGCCCTGCACAGCAGCGTCGTCGAGCACCACCACGGCATCGCCGGCGGTCTCGGCCACGGCGAGCGCCGACAACGCCTGGCGCAGCGCCGACAGGGCCACCTCGTCGCGGGCCTTCATCGCCGCGGTCAATGCCTGCTGCAACTGTTCTTTGAGGCTCATCGCACGTGTCTCCGATGGTCGAGGTGGGTCAGTCGGTGATCTGCCGGCGTAGATCGGTGATCCAGTCGTCGGCCTCGCGCCAGCGCGCGTCGGCGTGCTCGCGCGCCTGGTGCGCTTCGTCACCCGCTGCCGGGTACGAACCGAGGAACTTCACATGGCTCTGCTTGCTGTGCAGGGCGCGCATGGCATCGGCGAGCAGCTCGTCGGACACGTGGCCGTCGGCGTAGATGATGAAGCAGTAGTCGCCGAGCCCGCCGTCCTTGGTCGGGCGGGACTGCAGGTTCGACAGGTTGATGCGACGAGCGGCGAACTCCTGCAGGATCGAGATGAGGCTGCCCGGCTCGTCGGCCCGCTGGTAGACCACGAGGCCGGTCCGGTCGTGGCCGGTGGGCGCAGGGATGCCCGAGCGCGCGACGAGCACGAACCGGGTCTGGTTGCCGGGATGGTCGGCGATGTCGGAGGCGATCACCTCGAGGCCGTACACCCGCGCGGCGGCGCGCGGCGCGACGGCCGCGACCCCGGCGCCCATCTCGGCCACCAGGCGCGCGCCGTCGGCCGTCGAGTTGGTCGCCCGCACCTCGGCAGCGCCCACGTGCTCACGGAGGTAGGCGTGGCACTGCGCGGTGGCCACCGGGATCGACAGCACCACCTTCACGTCCGCGAGCGCGGTGCCGGGCAGGGCGAGCAGGCAGTGCTCGATGTCGAGCACCACTTCGCGCTGGATGAGCAGCGAGTGGTTGAACACCAGCTCGTCCTGCGTGAGGTTGACCATGCCCTCGATGGAGTTCTCGATGGCGACGAAGCCGAGCTCCACGTCACCGGACTCGACGGCATCGAGCACGTCGGGCATCGTGCGGTAGGGCACCAGCTCACCAGCGGCGAGGTCGGGCTGCGACATGAGCGCCTGTTCGGTGAAGGTGCCGAACGGGCCGAGGAAGCCGATGCGGGTGCCGGGAGCGATCACGCTGCCAGGCTAGGGCCGCGACCTCGTCTGCTGGCAGCATGGTTTCCGTGAACGAGACCCATCTGCGCCAACTCATCGACGACATCCGCTCCGGGGCCACCTCCCCGGATGCTGCCGTGGCCGAACTACGACGCCTGCCGTTCGTCGATGTCGGCGATGCGCTCGTCGACCATCACCGCCACCTGCGCCAGGGCATGCCCGAGGCCGTCTACGGCCCGGGGAAGTCGCCGGACCAGTGCGTGCGCATCGTCGGCGAGCTGCTCGCCCACGGTGACGGCGCCGTGCTCGTCACCCGCACGACGGCCGAGCAGCGCGACGCCCTGACCGCAGCGCACCCGGGCGCGACCGTCGCCGCCGGCTGCGTGGCCTGGCGGATCCCGGAGCCGCACCGCAGCGACCGCGTGCTGGCGCTCGCCGCCGGCACGGCCGACGTGCCGGTGCTCGACGAGGCGGTGCTCACCCTGCGCGCTCACGGCTTCGACCCCGATCGGCTCGCGGACGTCGGCGTGGCCGGCCTGCACCGCCTGCTCGCGCACGTCGATCGCGTCACCTCCGCCGACGCCGTGGTGGTGGTGGCCGGCATGGAGGGGGCACTCGCCAGCGTGGTCGGCGGCCTCACTGCATCCCCTGTGGTGGCGGTTCCCACGAGCGTCGGGTACGGCGCCGGCCTCGACGGCGTCACCGCCCTGCTCGCCATGCACGCCACCTGCGCGAGCGGGGTCACCGTGGTGGGCATCGACAACGGCTTCGGCGCTGCGGTCGCCGTCGCCCGGATGATGCTCGCCCTGCGATGACCCGCACCGCGTGGTTCCACTGCTTCGCCGGCACGGCAGGCGACATGACGATGGGCGCGCTGGTGCACGCCGGCGCCGACCGACTGGCAGTGATGGACATGCTCGGCCGCCTCCCCCTCGACGGCTTCGCGGTCACCTTCGAGGCGGTGCAGCGATGCGGCATCGCCGCCACCCACGCCGTGGTCGTGACCGATGCCCACGGCCACGAGGGGCCACGCGACCCGCTGCCCGAGCACCAGCACGACGAGCACGGACACCACCACGGCCACGACCACGACGGCCACGGCCACGACGAGCACGGCCACGACGAGCACGGCCACGCCACCCACCGGCCCTATCGCGAGATCCGCGAGCTGCTCGAGCGGACCGACCTGCCGGCACGGGTCGTCGAACGCGCCCAGCGCGTGTTCCGCGCCCTGGCAGAGGCCGAGGCGCGCATGCACCGGATGGACCCCGACGACGTCGAGTTCCACGAAGTCGGCGCACTCGACGCGATCGTCGACGTGGTCGGTGCGTGCGCCGCACTCGAGGCGCTCGGCATCGAGCGCATCGTGTGCAGCCCGATCACCGTCGGGCGCGGCCAAGTGCGCGCCGCGCACGGCACCTTGCCGAACCCGGCGCCCGCCGCGACCGAGCTGCTCGCCATGCACGGCGCGCCCGCACGCGGCATCGACGACCCCCGCGAGCTGGCCACGCCGACCGGGGTGGCGCTGATGGTCGCACTGGCCGACGAGTTCGGGCCGATGCCGGCGCTCGACGTGCGCTCCGTCGGCTACGGCGCGGGCACCCGCGACATCGCCGGGCGCCCCAATGTCGTGCAGGTGGTGATCGGCGAGTCACGCGAGGCTTCGCAGGGCCCGGGCCAGCCGGTGATGCTGCTCGAGTGCAACGTCGACGACGCCACCGGCGAGGTGCTCGCGCACACCATCGGTCGGCTGCTCGCGGCGGGCGCGCACGACGCCTGGGCCTCACCGATCGTGATGAAGAAGGGACGGCCGGCGCACACCGTGCACGCCCTGTGCGACCCAGCGCTCGCCGAGCAGGTGCGCGCCGTGCTCGTGGCCGAGACCGGCACCCTCGGCGTGCGCGGGTCGGTGCTGCACCGCTGGCCGCAGCAGCGCACCGAGTCGGTGGTCGACGTGGCCGGGCACCCCGTGCGCGTCAAGCGCAGCGCCGACCGGGTGAAGGTGGAGCACGATGACGCAGCCGCTGCCGCGGCGGCGCTCGGAGTGCCGTTGCGCACCGTGATCGACCAGGCGATGGGCGCGGCGCTGACGAGCTCCGACTGAGCGCTCCCCCGGCAGCGGGCGGGTGCGAGGCGATCAGCCGAAGGCTGCCGACACCCGTGCGGCAATCGCCTCCTGGCCCAGCTCACCGGACCAGCGATCGACGACCGACCCATCGGTGTCGATCAGCACGGTGTAGGGGAACCCGCTCAGCCCGAACGCGAGCGCAGCGGTGTTGTCCTCGTCGTCGGCGATCACCGGGTAGGTCCATCCCCGGCTCTCGATCCACTCCGAGGGCGGGTAGTTGTCGCGCTCAGGGGCGACGGCGGTGGTGACACCGATGATCTGCAGGCCCTCGGGCAGGTCACCACGCGAGCCGAGTGCCACCAGCTCGGGCACCTCGCGGTTGCAGTGCGGGCACCAGTGGGCGAGGAACACGACCATGACGGGGCCCTTGGCCGGCTCGACGCGGACGGTGGCGCCGGAGAAGTCACTGCCCGACAACGTCGGGGCCGTGGTGCCGAGCGCCGGGTCGGCGCCGCTCTCCGGCATCGGTGCCAGCGGCGTGCCCGACAGCGTGACCGGCCGGCTCTGGAGGACACCGCCCGCGGTCTCCTCGCCGCCCGAGAACAGCATCGCCGCCGTGGCGGCGAGCACGGCGACAGCAGCGACCGCGATCCAGATCCAGCGCGGCGAGCGCTTAGCGGACGGCGCCGACGAGGTCGGGGTCGAGGTCTTCGTCGTCTTGGTGGCCATGAGCGGGCTCCTGTGAGGGGATGGACAGCAACGCGAGGACGGCGGCGAACCCGCACATCGCCATGAAGGCGAGGCTGGCGACGCCGAAGCCGCGGAAGTAGGGCACGGTGCACGGGGCGGTGAGGTCGCACGCGCCGGCTTCGAGGCTCGGGAACCACTCGATGAGGTAGTGGTAGGCGGAGATGAGCAGACCGACGGCTGCGAGGGGCACGGCGTACCAGCGCACGTCGCGGTCACGCCGCCAGGCCCCGATGCCGAGCACCAGCGCGAGCGGATACATGCAGATCCGTTGGAACCAACACAGCCGGCACGGCACCAGGTTCTGCACCTCGCTGAAGTAGAGGCTGCCGAGTGTGGCGGTCGTCGCGACGAGCGCAGCCAGCGCGACAGCCGACTCCGAGAGCTGCTGAAGCGGTGCGCGCCACGCAGGCACGAGACGCATCGCACCGATGGTGACGGCGCCGGCCCCGGCGACGAACGCGAGGATCGAGAAGAAGCGGATGGCGGCCGCCAAGGACATCGGCACCATTCTTCCACGGGTCGTCGGCGAACCGACAGCGACCACTGGCACAATGCTCACGTGATCCCTGTCGTCGTCGACCACTCCTTCGTGCTCGCACCTCCCGCCGGCCGGCCCCTGGTGCTCGCCGACGTGCGCTGGTACCTCGACGGACGCGACGGACGCGCCGCCTACGAGGCCGGCCATCTGCCGGGGGCGGTGTGGGTCGACCTCGACCGGTCGCTGGCCGCCCACGGCCTGCCGGCCACCGAAGGCCGACACCCGTTCCCCGACCCGGCCGCCTTCGCCGAGGCGATGGGTGCGCTCGGCATCGGCGACGACACCGTGGTGGTCGCCTACGACGACACCGGTGGGATGACGGCCGGGCGGCTCGTGGTGATGCTGCGCATGCTGGGCCACGACGCCGCGCTGCTCGACGGTGGGGTCGCCGCCTGGCCCGGCCCGCTCGCCACCGGGTGGGTGGAGCCCGTGCCGGCCGTGCTCACCGCTCGGCCCTGGCCCGCCGAGCGCGTGGCCAGTGCCGACGAGGCAGCCGCCCACCCTGCGTCGGGTGGTGTGCTGATCGACGCGCGCGCCCATCGGCGATTCACCGGTGAGCTGGCCCAGGTCGATCCGCGACCGGGCCACATCCCCGGCGCACGCAGCGCTCCCTGGGACGCCGTGCTCGGTGCCGACGGACGGATGCGCACTGCGGCCGAGCTGCGCGCCCACTACGCCGCGCTCGGCATCGACGACACGACCGAGGTGGTCGCCTCGTGCGGGTCCGGGGTGAGCGCATGCATGAACCTCATCGCGCTCGAGCGCGCCGGCCTCCCACCGGCGCGGCTGTTCGTGGCCAGCTGGTCGGGCTGGTCCGCCGACCCGGACCGACCGGCCGAGCGCGGTGGCTGAGCCCGTCCCGGCGACGGTCGGGCCGACGGCGCCCGTGGCGCGCGGCCACGCCGCGCTGCGCGAG
>DAINND010000079.1:0-10988 GCA_036736065.1 Ilumatobacteraceae bacterium | reverse complement strand
CGTCTGGTTCCAGCCGAAGATCGACCTGGTGGCGAACGTCGTGGTCGGCGCCGAGGCCCGCGGGCGCTGGGAGCACCCGACGCTCGGGATGGCGCCGCCGAACCAGTTCGTGCCCCTCGCCGAGACGACCGGTCTCGTGACCGAGCTCACCGACGTGGTGCTCGGCAAGAGCATGGCGGCCGTGCGGCTGCTCAACGACGTCGGCTTCCGGCTCGACGTGTCGGTGAACCTGTCCACGATCGACCTGCTCCACGAGGACCTCGTCGAGCGGGTGCAGCGCCATCTCGCGGCCCACGAGGTCCCGTCCGATCAGCTGACGCTCGAGATCACCGAGACCGCGCTGTGGGAGGACGGCCAGCGGGCGTTGTCGACCGCGGAGGACCTCCGCGCGCTCGGGGTGCACCTGTCGATCGACGACTTCGGCACGGGCTTCTCGTCGCTCAGTTACCTGCGCACGTTGCCTGCATCCGAGATCAAGGTCGACCGCAGCTTCGTGCTCAACCTGATGCGCGACGAGCGCGACGAGGTGATCGTGCGGTCGACGATCGATCTCGGCCACAACCTCGGGCTGAAGGTGACGGCCGAGGGCGTCGAGGACTCGGCCACCCTGGAGCGCCTCTCGCATCTCGGCTGCGACCTGGCCCAGGGCTTCCACATCGCCAAGCCGATGCCGCTCACCCACTTCGTGGCCTGGCTGACGACGAGTGGCCATCAGGTGGCCCGCTCCGGCATCCAGGGAGCCTGGAAGCCGTCGACGAGCCCGCTCGACGCCTGACGCGGCGACGGCCTGCGACCCGGATCGGCCACCGAGGCCACGGCGCGTGGTGCACCGCTTCCAGTGCCCACGCAGCGTCCTGACGGAGTGGGCTCCAGACGCCCACCCTCACAGGTGGCTCAAGAAGCGCACGCGATGTGGCTGCTGGCCCTCGAGCACGACACGGTCCTCGTCACATCCCGAATCGTGTGGAGGACCGTCATGGCCCAACAGATCACCTCGACGACGCTGCGCCTGTCGCGCCGCGCGCTGGCGACCACCGTTGCCCTCGCACTGGGGCTCACGGGTGTCGTCGCCACCGGTGCAGCAGCCAGTGTGGCAGTGGCCACCCCGGCCGGCTCGGCAGATGGCGTCGCCCTGACGGACGGCTCGCTCTACAACGTCGTCGACCAGATCGGCGCACGACAGCTGTGGCAGCAGGGGATCACCGGCCGCGGCGTCAACGTGGCCGTGATCGACACGGGTGTCGCGCCGGTCGCGGCCCTGTCGGGCGCCGACAAAGTGGTGGCGATGGTCGACCTGTCGCTCGAGGCCGAGGTGCCCGAGGCGGAGTTCCGCGACACCTATGGGCACGGCACCCACATGGCCGGCATCATCGCCGGTCGCGACCCGGGGGCCGTCCCTGCGACGGCCGCGAGCCGTCCCGACTGGTTCCTCGGTGTCGCACCGGACGCAGGCATCGTGTCGGTGAAGGTCGGTGACAACTCCGGCGCCGTCGACGTGTCGCAGGTGATCGCCGGCGTCGACTGGGCGATCGACCACGCTGCGGAGCTGAACATCCGCGTCATCAACCTGTCGTACGGCAGCGGGTCGACGCTCGATGCGCGCACGGACCCGCTGAGCTTCGCCGTCGAGCGCGCCTGTTAGGCAGGCATCGGCGTGGTGGTCGCAGCGGGCAACGACGGCCGCAACGAGTTCGAGCTCGGCATGCCGGCGCAGAACCCCTACGTGATCGCCGTCGCCGGTGCGGAGCGGAAGAACAACAAGTGGCAGGTGCCGAGCTGGGCGACCAGCGGTGACGGCACCCGCAACCCGGACGTTGCTGCGCCGGGGACCTCGATCGTGTCGTTGCGGGCCCCCGGCAGTCGGGCCGATCTCGAGCACTCCGCGGGCTACGTCAACGAGCACCTCTTCAAGGGCACGGGGTCGTCGCAGGCGGCCGCCGTCGTCTCGGGCGCCGCCGCGCTGCTGCTCAGCGCGCGGCCGCACCTCACCCCCGACCAGGTGAAGGGCCTTCTGAAGGACGCGGCCGACGACAAGGCGATCACACCGAGGGACGCGCGCAAGTCCGGTGACGGCTTCGTGCGGGGCGCCGCGGCGAACGCTGCCGCAGCTCCGACGGCCGTCCAGAGCTGGCCGGCCGCCGAGGGCACCGGAGCGCTGGAGGCGGCTCGCGGCGCCACGCACGTGGTGGTCAACGGCGCCGTGCTGACGGGTGAGGTCACCGTGAACGGCGCACGCTGGACGGGAGCCCGTTGGATGGGGGCTCGCTGGACCGCAGGCGCCTGGGACGGCGCTCGCTGGACCGGTGGCGACTGGATGGGTGCGCGCTGGACGGGTGCCCGCTGGATGGGTGCGCGCTGGATGGGTGCGACCTGGACCGGAGCACGCTGGCCCGGTCCCCGCTGGCCTCCCGCCGCCGTGTCGGTTGCTTCGTTGTGTGTTGCGCGTTGGACCTGTGCTCTCTGGTCCGCCGCTAGCTGGACCTGCGTCGAGTGGGACGGTGCCCGCTGGACCGGTGCCCGCTGGACGTCGACGGGCTGGGCCGACTCCTCCTGGAGCTGAGCTGTGGGCCTCACTGAGGCCGACACCGCCACCGCGGACCGCGGACCGGACATCGTCGATGCTCAAGGTTCGACCACCGGGTGCCGATGACCTCTGGGCCGCACCAGAGGAGAGCACGGGTTGACCGGAACCGCACCGCCAGTCGCAGCGTCATCGACAGCTGTCGCAGGCCGCGGTTCCGTCGCGCCCGAGCTCCGGGTGACGTTGCTCTCGGCGATCCTCGCCGCCTGCACGGCGACCTTCCTCGTCTTCCACCTGCTCGACCACTCGTCGCACATCCCGTCGTCGATCTGGGCGCCCGTGGTGGTGTTCGCCGGGTTCATCGCCGCGGAGTCGGTGGTCTTCCACGTCGAGTTCCGCCGAGAGGCGCTCACGCTCACACTCGCCGAGGCGCCCCTCGCCCTGTGCCTCATCCTCCTCGACCCGGTGATCGGCATCGCGTTGCGCTTGGTCGCCGACCTGATCGTGTCGCTCGTGCTGGTCAGGCCGAAGTGGTACAAGCTCGTGTTCAACCTGTCGATGCACCTGTTCAGCCTGGCGCTGGCCTATGTGATCGCAGGCGTCGCCGTCCGCTCGTTCGAGTGGGGCGAGGTGGCCCTGATGGGTCTGATCGTCACGCTGCTGCTGGTCGCGTTCGTCGATCTCAGCCTCGTCATCCTCGCGATCGCGATGTTCGAAGGGGGCTTCCTCGGCAAGCTCCGCCACGAGCTCGTCGGCGCGCTGCCGCAACAGGTGATGACGGCAGTGACCGGCACGATCGTCGCCGCGCTCGTCGTGCAGTGGCCGGCGCTGTCGGTCGCCGTGCTGGTGCCCATCGCCGGGGTCTGGAACGTGCTGCGCGTCCAGGGGCGGACCAGCCAGCAGTTGCGCGATCTCGAGGACCTCAACCGGATCAGCTCGTCGGTGACCCGATCGCTGCACCGCTCCGACATCGCCGACGTCGCCGTGGCGGAGGTGAGCCGGCTGCTGCGCGCCGACCGGGTGACCCTGCGGCTGTTCGCCACCGAGGCCGGCTCACCGGAGGTCACCAGGGCGAGCGGCGCGCTGTTCAGCCGGTGCCCGCAGGCCCCTGATGATCCCGTGTGGGGACCCATGCTCGACGACTCGGCGCACCTGGTCCCGGCTCACACCGTGGTCGGCGGACGTGCCGGTGGAGACGATGAGGAGCAGGTGATCGTCGCGCCGATCCGCGACGACCAGGGCGTCGTCGGCGTGATGCTCGTCGGCGCTCGCGTCGGCGTCACCCACTCGTTCGATGACAGCGACGCCCGCAGGGCCGGCGCGATCGCGGACCGGCTCGGCCTGGCGCTGCGCAACGCCGTGCTCCACGAGCAGATCGAGCGTGAGGCGTGGCGCGACCAGCTGACCGGGCTGCCCAACCGGACCCGGCTCGAGCGGTTGCTCGAGGACCGGCTCGCGCGGACCCGCCGTGGGTCGCTCGCCGTGCTCACCATCGGCCTCGACCGGTTCCGTGACATCAACTCGGCGCTCGGCCACTCCGTGGGTGATCGCGTGCTGTGCGAGCTGGCCCAACGGCTCCGCCTGGCGGCCGCGGTGGACGAGGTGGTCGCGCGCGGCTCGGGCGACGAGTTCGCCGTGACCGTGCGCGTCGACTGCGAGGGTGACGCCCTGCTGGTGGCCCGCGGCCTCCAAGAACTGTTGCACGCACCGTTCGACATCGAGGGGTTCGCCGTGTCGGTCAACACGAGCGTCGGCGTCGTGCTCGGCGTCGGCCCCACGTCCGAGCCGGCGCAACTCCTGCGACGCGCCGACATGGCCATGCAGTGGGCCAAGGCCAACCACTCCGGAGTCCAACTCTTCCGCGACGAGATGGACAAGAGCTCGCCAGAACGGCTGTCGATGCTGGCCGAGCTGCGCACGGCGCTCGACCAGCAGCAGTTCGAGGTGTTCTTCCAGCCCAAGCTCGACCTCGCCATCGGCTCCATCGTCGGGGTCGAAGCGCTGGTGCGCTGGAACCATCCGGTCAGAGGGATCGTCGCCCCGGGAGAGTTCGTCGAGCTCGCCGAGAACACGGGCCTCATCACCGTCCTCACCGAACAGGTCCTCCGCCGGACCGTGGCGGCAGTCCGCCTGCTCCACGACCTCGGGTTCCGTCTCGAGGCTTCGGTGAACCTGTCGACGATCGACCTGCTCGACGACACAATCGTCGTCCGGGCCGACCGGATCCTCGGGGAGGCCGGGGTCGCTCCGAGCCTCGTCACGTTCGAGATCACCGAGACCTCGTTGCTGGTCGACAGCGCGCGGACGATCTCGACGGTGGAAGCACTGCACCGCTTGGGCTGCAAGCTGTCGATCGACGACTTCGGGCCGGGCTTCTCGTCGCTCAGCCACCTGCGCACCCTGCCGGCGGCAGAGCTGAAGATCGACCGCAGCTTCGTCGCCAACCTGCTGCTCGACGAGCGCGACGAAGTGATCGTGCGCTCGACCATCGACCTCGGCCACAACCTCGGGATGCGTGTCGTCGCCGAGGGTGTGGAGGACGCTGGCATCATGGACCGCCTGCGAACCCTCGGATGCGACGCCGCGCAGGGCTACGGGCTCTCCCGGCCGCTGCCACTCGATCGCCTCCTCGTCTGGCTCAACTCGTGCAGCTTCCCGGTGGCGCGGGTGCAGCCGGGGGAGGAGCGCCCCGTCGAACGCGAGCAGGCGCGCGCCGGTGTGGTCCGCTCGATCCGCTCGGTCGGCTGACGCTCACGCGTGGTAGCGCGCCAGCAGCTCGGCGCGTGACCTGACGCCGAGGGCGCGGCACGCGGCCTTCAGGTGGTTGCGCACGGTGTTGGGCGACAGGCCGAGCTCCATGGCGATCTGCTCGGTGGACGCACCCTGCACCGCGAGCACCGTGACCTGGCGGCGACGGCCCGACAGGGTGGCGGGGATCGGCAGTGCCGTCACCGGCGCTCGGCTCGACGACAGCGTCTCGAGGTGGGCGATGGCCCGGCGCACGGCGAACTCGAGCCGCTCGGTGTGCTCGGGCGCGCTGCTGATGGATCGGAGGTCTCCGACGTCGCTTCCGCTCATGTCGGAAGCATCGTGCGCGCCGTCGCTCGGGCGGCAGGGACGCATGTCCCGCAACGATGGCCGGTTGGGTCATTGCCATGGCCGCGGCAGGGCATTGACATGTCCCTCGCTTGCCGGGGCAGGGCCCGTGCCCGCACGGTGGCACGGCCGACGACACCCCCGCCGTCGGCTGAGGAAAGGACAGGTCCGAATGACACAGACAGAGCAGACTCGACACCGGATGCGGCGTCGCCTGGCGTTGCTCACCGGGCTCGCGCTGGCGGTGGGTGGCGCTGCAGCCTCACCCGCATCGGCCAACAGCAACGGTGGCCTCGACTCGGGCACGACCACCGATGTCGGTGGCACCGCACAGGCACCGGTGATCCAGTGCACCTGGGCGCTGACCGACATCGACCACAACTGGAAGAGCACACCGAAGATGACGTACGGCCTCGACGACGACCCAGTCGTCGATGCCGGCTTCCCGTGTGTCGACAACGGTGCGGGTGGCGCCACCATGCCGAACCCGTACTCGTCGGCATCGATGACCGTCGTCAGGCCGAATGCCGACGACGAGCCGACTGAGGCCTACGTCGAGCTCTGGGGTGCGGTCTCGTCGAGCAACGCCAACCCGATCGTCTACTTCGACGTCTACCACCCGGACGGCTCGTTCAAGACCCAGATCGACGCCAACCAGTACGCAAACAGCTCGAACCCCACCGCCTGCAACGGCCCGACGGGCATGTTCCAGGCAGCGCTCGACAACAAGGAGCTGACCAGCGCGGCGATCGCCAACATCAAGAACGAGTGCATGTACCAGCAGAAGGGGCTCTACTACGGTGCGTTCGGCATCTCCAAGCACCAGCCCTACGGCACCTACACCATCAAGATGACGGCTGCCTCCGCTGGTGGTGCATCGACGACGAGCACGATCCTCATCACCGTGCTGCCCTTCTACCAACTGGAGAAGGACTTCACGACGGTGAACTTCGGGAACGTCGGGCCGAACAGCCACTACTGGCAGCCCACGCCGGGTGACTTCACCTGGGACGGCACGAATAGCCCCACGAACCAGAAGACCTCGGTCCGCAACACCGGCAACGCCGGCATCGGCCTCGATGTCCGGTTCGCGAGCATGTGCCTCACCTCTGCGCCGAGCTGCACCGACGACAAGCGCATCGATCACTTCGATGCCAAGTTCGGCAAGGTGCTGGCGGGGATGCAGTCGCAGGGCAACACGAGCCTTGCGACGGCGCTGATCTCCGACCTGACATCGAACGCCAAGCCCGCTCCCTACGGTGCGTGGTACCCGTTCGACAACGACATCAACCGGACGCTCTGCCCGAACGATGTCGCCAAGATCGAGTTCTCGATCTGGACGGAGAACATCCAGGCCGGCACCTACTCGGCCATCCCGAACGGCGTGGGTCTCCGGGCCCGCCCGAACGCGATCTGCCCCACCGACAACGGTGGGGTGTACCTGGCCAACGGCTACACCGGCAACACGCCGACGTCCAACAGCCCCTGGGCGCCGCCCACCCCCTAACGGCCGTTGCCGGCACACGCATGGGGCCCCGGCGCTGGCCGGGGCCCCATGTCGGCGTTCCGAGTCATCGATCGACCCAGTTCCCATCCACCCCGACACGCCGACTCATCGGCACTGGAGTCCTCCTGTGTTCACCGTACGCCCTGACAGATCCATCGGCAGCACGACCTCACGGCAGTTGGCAGCACGTGCCCTGGTCCTTGCGGTGCTCTCCGCCCTGGTCCCGCTCGTCGTCGCGGTGGGGATCTCCCGTGCCGATGGCATCGGGATCTCGCCTGCTGTCATCACGTACCCGGACACCATGCGCGGGGTCACCTACACGGCGAACCTGACCTTGTCGAACACGAGCGACACCACGGCGAACGAGTTCGAGATCACCCCCATCGGCGACATCGCCGAGTGGATCGAGCTGCAGCGTCGAGACGACGCGGGCGACGCGTCGAAGGTGCTGGTCGAGCCGGAGTCATCCGTCCAGGTGTCGGTGCTGCTCACCGTCCCGCCGACTGCGGCCAACGGCTCGTACAGCGGGGCGCTCGACATCATCAGCGCCGAGGTCGACACCGACCTGGGCGGGGGCAGCGGGGCAATGGTACAGATCGGCGGCCTGGTCGACCTTGCCGTCGAGGTGATCGGCGACCAGCGCCGCGAGGCGCGTGTCGGCGACATGTACGTCGAGCCTGCTGAAGTCGGGATGCTCCAACGCTTCAACGCCGTCGTCGAGAACAGTGGGAACATCAGGGTGGAGCCGCTGCTCGAAGTCGACATCCTCCGCAACGGCGAGGTCGTCGAGCAACTCAGCTCACAAGGGACCATGACCCCTGTGTTCCCCAACACGAGTGACACCACATTCGTCGAGTGGGACACCGCCGAACAGACAGTCGGTGACTATCAGGCGGAGTTCCGGGTGATCGACATCGCCGGATCCGAGCCCATGGAGCTCGGGAGCGCCGTGGTCGAGTTCCGCCTCGAACAGCTCGGCACCTTCACCCGCGAGGGAACCTTCGACTCCCTCGTGGTCCTCGGCGCCCCTCAGCTCGGTGCGCTCACCAACGTCGAGGCGACCTTCACGAACACCGGCCTCATCACCTCGAGGGCGGTGGCGTCGATCGAGGTCTACCTCGACGGAGAGCTGGTCGACACCACGACCAGCCTCGAACGCGCCACCCGGCCCGGTGAGACGGCGAAGATCGTCCTCCCGGTGCCGACGCGCGAGCACGGCGAGTACCGCCTCGTCGGCACCGTGAACTACGAGGGGCTCGTCACCGAGCCGCGTGAGGTGGTCTTCCGGATCGAGGCGCCATCGTCCGCTCGCACGTGGCTGGACTGGCTGGTCATCGGCATGATCGCAGCTGCCGCCTCCGCCCTGTTCGCCGGAGCGGTCACCGTGGTGGTGCGTCGCCGGCGCCGGGACGACGAGGAGGAGATGCGCCCTCAGTCGGTGGGGGTGGGTGGGGAGCGACGGTGACGGTGGATCAGCTCGGCCTGGGAGTGCACACCGAGCGCACGGAAGATCGCCTTGGTGTGGTTGCGCACCGTGTGCGGGCTCACCGACAGGTGGGTCGCGATGGCCGAGGTGCACTCGCCGGCGACGAGCAGCTCCATCACCTCTCGTTGGCGAGTCGAGAGCGAGGCCTCCGGCGGATGTGATCCGTCCTGTTCCTCCGGCGCGACGGCGAGGAGCTCGCTGAGCACACGGCCGAGCACCTCTTCGACCCTGGTCGCCGCGCCCGCCGGCTCGGACGTCGCGACCGGCCGACGCAGGGTGCCGACGACGACGCGCCCACCCTGGACATCGAGCCCGACCATCGTCAGCTGCAACGCCGAGGTGGTGCCGTGGAGCTCGACGGGGAGCAGGGCTTCGACGAGCGCCCGACGCCCCGACCGGAGCTCGGCCCAGCGACGTTCGAAACCCCGCCGCGCCGACGGCACGACCTCGGCGACGAACGAGGTCCGACCTGGGTCGGGACGTCGATGCAGCAGCTGGAGCAGGGCGCGGTTCTCGTGCACCAGACGTCCATCGGGCCCGTAGACGAACCACCCCTGGTCGCACGACTCCCAGAGCGGCACGAGCGGGCCCCACACCGACGACGCGACGCACGGGAGCGGGCGGTGCTCGCCTGAGGGGGTGCGCTCGACGACCGTCACGGCGGCCATCGTGGATCGGTGGTGGCTGCTCCGGCCAGTGCCGAACGAAGGCGCCGCAGGGACGAGCGGCGCAAATGTGGGCCGAGGGCGTGGTGCAGGTGCAAGCATGGGCGTCGTGGCCACCATCTTGCTGCTCCACGGCCCGAACCTGAACCTGCTCGGCCAACGCGAGCCCCACGTCTACGGCACTGCGACGCTCGATGATTACGTCGAGGCGGCGACAGCGGCCGCAGCGACGTTCGGCCACGGCCTCGTAGCGGTACCGGAGAACCCCGAGGGCGCCCGAGGCGGCCGGCTCCCCGACGCGCGCGGCGCGTGCGGCGCGGGGCTCATCAACCCCGGAGCGTTCACGCACTATGCGTGGTCGATCCACGACGCGCTCGCCGCGTTCGACGGGCCCGTCATCGAGGTGCACATCTCGAACCCCAACTCCCGCGAGCCCTGGCGCCACACCAGCGTCGTCGCCCCGGTCGCCGTGGGTTCGATCGTCGGCCTCGGGATGCACGGCTACGAGCTCGCCGTGGCGGCGGCCTCCCGCCGGCTCGCCCGATGACCACCCTCACGCCGATCGACGCCTCGGGGCGTGCGCCGATGGTGCGGGGCCAGCTCGCTGAGCGGCATCACGGCGTCGACGCGTTGGTCGTGAGCGACCTCACGAACATCCGTTGGCTCACCGGGTTCACCGGCTCGAACGGATGGGTGGTCGTGCTGCCCGACGAGCTCGTCGTCGTCACCGACGGCCGCTACGGGGAACAGGCCGCGCGCCAGCTCGCGGCGGCAGGCGTCAGCGCCCGGGTCGACGTCGGCCGGACGGCTGCAGCGTTGCACGATCTGCTCGCCGCCGCGGTGCGGACCTGCGCGCGTGTGGCGTTCGAGTCGGCGCACCTCAGCCACCTCCAGCACGTGCGTCTGACGCAGCTGCTGCCCCAGGAGCTGGTGCCGACGGTCGGTCTGGTCGAGCGGGGACGACGCCGCAAGGACCCTGCGGAGCTCGATCGCATCGCCGCGGCGTGCGCGATCGCCGACCAGGCGTTGGCCGCCGTGGCGCCCCGGCTGGCCGACGGCCTGACCGAGGTCGAGGTGCGTAACCTGCTCGAGGCGACGATGCGCGACCTCGGCGCGGCGGGGCCGAGCTACGAGACGATCGTCGCCACGGGACCGACCAACGCGCCCCTGCCGCACCATCGACCCACGCCGACCCGCATCGAGGCCGGCCACACGGTGATCATCGACGTGGGGGCCCTCGTCGACGGCTACCACAGCGACATGACCCGCACCTTCGTGGTGGGCGAGCCGTCGGCGTTGCAGGCCGAGGTGTACGAGGTGGTCCTCGCCGCGCAACGGGCCGGCGTCGCCGCGGCGCGCGCCGGCATCGACTCGGCCGAGCTCGACTCGGTCTGTCGATCGATCATCGCGGACGCCGGGTTCGGGCCCTGGTTCGCCCACGGCACGGGTCACGGCGTCGGCCTGCTCATCCACGAGGACCCCTACCTCAACCAGGCGGGCGGATGGCGTTTGGAGGAAGGCGACGTGGTGACCGTCGAACCTGGCCTCTATCGTGGGGACTTCGGTGGCGTGCGCGTGGAGGACCTGGTCGAGGTCACAGCGACCGGCTGCCGCGTCTTGACCCAGTCTCCCAAGGACACCCCATGCCTGCCATCAGCACCAACGACCTGAAGAACGGGATCACGCTCGAGCTCGACAACGGCCTGTTCCAGG
>DAINND010000078.1:0-11027 GCA_036736065.1 Ilumatobacteraceae bacterium | reverse complement strand
CGGGCTGGGCCTCGGTGAGGCCGAGGCTGTTCACCTGCACGCCGTAGCGGAAGCGGCGGGCCTTGGCATCGGTGACGCCGTAGCGCTCGAGGCCGATGCGATCCCACAGGTCGGTGAAGGCGCGCATCTTGCACACCTCCTCGACGAATCGGATGCCGGCGTTGACGAAAAACGAGATCGAGCCGAACACCTGGGTGAACTGCTCCGGCGCCACCTGGCCGCTGTCGCGCACGGCGTCGAGCACGTCGATCGCCGTGGCCAGCGAGTAGGCGATCTCCTGCACGGGCGTGGCCCCGGCCTCTTGCAGGTGGTAGGAGCACACGTTCATCGGGTTCCACCGCGGCGCGTGGTTGGCGCACCAGGCGACCATGTCGACGATCAGCCGCTTGCTCGGCTCCGGCGGGAAGATGTAGGTGCCGCGTGACAGGTACTCCTTGACGATGTCGTTCTGGGTGGTGCCGCGCAGCTCGGTCGTGGGCACTCCCTGCTCGGTGGCGTTGGCGACGTAGAGCGCGAGCAGCCAGGCCGCCGTGGCGTTGATCGTCATCGACGTGTTCATGGTGCCCGGGGGGATGCCGTCGAGCAGCGTGCGCATGTGGCCGAGGTGCGCCACGGGCACGCCGACCTTGCCCACCTCGCCGCGGGCCATCACCGAGTCGGGGTCGTAGCCGGTCTGCGTGGGCAGATCGAACGCGATCGACAGACCGGTCTGCCCCTTGGCCAGGTTGGTGCGGTAGAGCTCGTTGCTCATCCGGGCCGTGGAGTGCCCGGAGTAGGTGCGCATCATCCACGGCTCGTCGCGGCGGGGTGCAGTGTCACCGGTCATCGGACAAGTGTTACCCGGTCGCCACCTCGATCACCAGCCGGGCCCCCGTCGGAGTGAGCTCGAGCACCTCCACCCGGACGGTCGGACCGAAGCCGTCGACCTCGACGCTGTCGTCCGGGCCGAGCAGGTCGGTGTGCGGCGGTTCGCCGCCGATGGGCCGTTGGCTGCGCAGCACACCGGGGCCGGCCTGGTCGCGTGTCGACTCGCTCACCAGGTGCACCGACACCCCGGCTTCGGGCAGGTGGTCCTGCAGCCCGGTGGGCAGCAGGTACTCGATGCTGAGCAGCCGGTCGGCGCCGAGGCGGACCACGGCCAGTCGCGGTGTGCGGCTCGACGCGTCCCCGCCCTGCACGGGTGTGCTCGCTCCGGCGAGCTCGATCTCGATGCGCCAGCTGCCCGACGCGTCCCCGGTCGCCTCGTCGGGGTCGACGACGAGCACGTCGGCGGTGTCGAGCCAGCCGAGGTCGTAGCGGTTGATCCCGAGGGTGTCGGGGCCGTCGCGCCGGGCGGGGTCGGTGTCATGGGCTGCTGCCGAGTTGCTCATCAGGTCGAGGGCGCTCGAGTAGACGAGCTCACTCGTCTCCGGGCCGGTGGCCATGCCGACGAGGATGCCCGAATGCGGAAGGCCGAGGGTGTGGCCGAGCTCGTGCTGGACGAGGTCGAGCAGCGGCACCGGCCCCCAGGCCGGGCTGAAGTCACTGGCGCCGACGTAGGCGGCGCGACCCGTGGCCGCCGCGGTGCACTCGCGGTCGGCCGCTGCTTCGTCGGGCACGCCAGCCCGACACTCGAACCAGCTGCCCGGCCGCCCCCAGCCGCCGGCCTTGCCCTCGGCGTGCTCGGCATTGGCGACGGCGAGCACGACGCTGGCCTCGTCGGAGGACTGCTCGAGGGCTGCGTCGGCGCACTCCTCGGCGCCGTCCGCGTCGCCGAGCGGGATCACCCCACCGGGGCGCATCGAGAGCTCGTAGCGGCCGAACGAGACCGTGGCGTAGTAGGCCGCCACCCGGGCGCCGATGCGCTCGACGATCTGCTGCGGCGAGATCATCAGCCGCAGGTCGGCATCGCCGTAGAGCGCTGCGCTGGTCGTGGCCGGCACGACGCACACCCACACCTCGACCACGTCGTCGCGCGGAGCGCCCGGATCGGCGGTGAGCCGGTCGAACAGGTCGGCTCCCGGGTCGACCGGACGGGGCGTGGCGTCGAGGGAGCTGCACCCGACGACGAGCGCGAGGCAGCCGCACCCGGTGAGGGCCTTCGTCAAGATTCGCTCAAGTCGACGCGTCCGGATGCCGATACCTCTGACGCTACGGTGCGCGCACTGGTCCCGGCGGGAACTTGGTGAAGCGGGCGGAAGCCATCGGGTGAGTGCTACGGCGGTGCGCTCCCCGACGGCCGCTGGTGCCGGTGATCGGCGGACGATCACCGGCACCGCACCGGGGCCGACCGGGTGGGAAGACCGGATGGGTCGACCTGGAGCGGCGCTCAGTCGACGGCGTCGGCGAGCAGGTCGAGGTAGACGTGCCGGGGCACGTCCACGGCGCCGAGCGACACCAGGTGCGGGGTGGTCCACTGCACGTCGAGCAGGGTGGTGCCCCGCTCGCGCAGCAGGTCGACGAGGGCCACGAGGGCGACCTTCGACGCGTCGCGTGCGGTCGAGAACATCGACTCCCCGGCGAAGAAGCGGCCGATCGACACACCGTAGAGCCCGCCGACGAGCTCACCGTCGAGATAGGTCTCGACCGAGTGCGCCCAGCCCATCCGGTGCAGCCGTTCGTAGGCGTCGACGAAGGCGGGGGTGATCCAGCCGTTCGGTCGCCGCGGGTCGCCGCAGCGCTCCATGGTTGCGCGAAACGCTGTGTCGACGCGCACCTCGTAGCGTCGGCACGACCGGCGCAGCGACCGTGACACGATCAGGCCGTCGAGGGGAAGCACGCCGCGAGGGTCGGGCGACCACCAGCCGACGAGCCGACGGCGGACCGGCATCGGGAACAGCCCCGAGCGGTAGGCGCCGACGAGCGTGCCGGGCTCGAGGTCGGCGCCGACAGCGCACAACCCGTGGGGGTCGGCGCTGTCCGGGTCGGGCAGGCGCCAGGGCGAGGCCGGCACCGGTGCGGGGTCCGGCCAGACCTGGGCGCGCTCGCTCATGCGCCCATCATGCACCCGCTACGCAGCCGCTGCCGCTCAGTACTGGTAGAAGCCGCGGCCGCTCTTGCGGCCGAGATGGCCGGCGGCCACCATGCGGCGCAGCGTGGGGACAGCCGCGTAGTTGGGGTCGCGGAACTCGGCGTAGAGCGCATCGAGGATGGCGAGGGAGGTGTCGAGGCCGACGAGGTCGAGCAGCGCGAACGGCCCCATCGGGAAGTTGCAGCCACCCTTCATCGCGGTGTCGATGCTCTCCTTGGTCGCCGTGCCCTGCTCCCACATCCGCACCGCGTTGTTCAGGTAGGGGAACAGCAGGGCGTTGACGATGAAGCCGGCCCGGTCGGTCACCTCGACGGCGTCCTTGCCGCAGGCCACGGCGAACTCGGTGGCCGTGGCGATGGTGTCGTCGCTCGCGGTGAGCGGACGGATGATCTCGACGAGCTTCATCATCGGCGCCGGGTTGAAGAAGTGGATGCCGCACACCCGGTCGGGGCGCTGCGTGCTCATCGCCAGCTCGACCACGGGCAGGGTGGAGGTGTTGGTGGCGATGATCGCCTCGGCGCCGAGCACGGCGGCGAGCTCGGCGAACAGCGCCTTCTTCACGTCGAGGTCCTCGACGACGGACTCGATGACCAGGTCGCACCCGGCGAGGTCGCCGATCCGGTCGGTGGCCGTGATCCGACCGAGGATCGCGGTGCGCTCGTCGTCGGTGGCCTTGCCGCGCTCGACGGCCTTGGCGAGGGACCGGCCGAGGGCGCTGACCATGGCGTCGGCGCTCGACTGGCTGCGTGAGCGGACGACGACCTCGTACCCGGCGCGGGCGGCCACCTCGGCCAGCCCGGCGCCCATGATGCCCGACCCGATCACTCCGATGCGCTTCACTGGTGCCATGTCCGGCAGCGTAGCTACCCATGAGTAACTTCTCCGAGTCCGCAGTGGCCACGCCGCCGGGTGCCGTTCGGGCCGACGTCGCCGCAGCGCTCGCGTTCTTCATGGAGCTCGACCGGCTCAAGTGCGTCGAGCGACGCAACCACCTGGCCGACGGCAGCCGCCGGGAGAACACCGCCGAGCACTCGTGGCACCTCGGCATGGCCGTGCTGGTGCTGGCCCCGTATGCAACCGAGGACATCGACGTCGGCCGGGCCGTGGCGATGGCCCTCGCGCACGACATCGTCGAGATCGACGCCGGGGACACCTTCGCCTACGACCAGGGCGACCACCTCGCCTCGAAGGAGGCGCGCGAGCAGGCGGCAGCCGACCGGCTGTTCGGGATGCTGCCCGCTGTGACCGGCCACCACCTGCGCGAGCTGTGGGAGGAGTACGAGCGCGGCGACACCGCCGACGCCCGCTTCGTGATGGCCGTCGACCGGATGGCCCCCATGCTGCTCAACCTGGCCGAGGGTGGATCGACCTGGCGCGAGCACGGCATCACGCCCGAGCGTGTGGTGGAGCGCAACGGCCCGCACATCGAACCGGCCCTGCCCGAGGTGTGGGTGCACGCCAAGGCGCTGCTCGACCGCTGGCCCGGCTGAGCGCCACATCACGCGGCGCGGCCTCGCTGGCCGGACGTCACCCGGAGTTCATCGTCCGTTGGGCGCTACGGCCACCAGGGGCCGGTACCGTGCGGCCCATGCCGAACCTCGCTCCCGATGACCTCGACCTCGAGCTCCTCGTGCGCGACCCGCGACGGCTCGTCGTCCTCGACGCGGTGCACAACTTCCGCGACCTCGGGGGCTACCCGGTGCTCGACGGTGCCCGACGGACGGGAACGACCCGCTGGGGCGCGCGCTACCGGGCCGACGGCCTCTACCGGCTCACCGAGGCCGACATCGAGGTGGTGCGCAGGCTCGGTCTGCGCACAGTGGTCGACCTGCGCTCGCAGCCCGAGCTCGACGAGCGGGGTCGCTTCCCCGACCATGCGGTGGAGGTCGAGTTCCACCATCTGCCGATCATCGACGCGACCTGGGACCATTCGAGCGTGGATGCCGACGTCGACGCCACCGAGTTCCTGGTGTCGGCCTACGACGACATGATCGCCCAGGGCAGCGAGCGCTTCGCCGCCGCCTTCGCCACGCTCGCCCGGCCCGGTGCGCTGCCTGCGGTGTTCCACTGCGCCGCGGGCAAGGACCGCACCGGCCTGCTCGCGGCGTTCGTCCTGAGCGCAGCGGGCGTGCCTCGCGAGGTGGTGCTGCGCGACTACGAGCTCACCGGTGAAGGGATGGCCCGGATGAAGGCCTGGGTGGAGCGCGAGTTCCCCGAGATGGCCGAGCGGATGGCCGACACCCCCTCGGCGTTCCTCGCGGCCGTGCCCGCTGCGCTCGACCGCGTGCTCGACCGCCTGAGCGCCGAGCACGGCTCGGTGATCGGCTTCCTCGAGGCCATCGGCATCGGGTCGGAGACGGTCGCGGCCATGGCTGCCCAGCTCGTCGAACCGATCTGAGCTCTGCGCCGAGCGCGTACGCTCTCGGCCATGACCGGCATCATCGCACTGCAGGGAGGCGGCCCGTTCACCGCCAACGACGAGCTCGACCGGCGGCTGCTCGCAGCCGTCGGGGCGACCCACGTCGTCGTGCTGCCGACCGCCGACGCCTATGAGCACCCGCGGCGCCTCGTCGAGGCAGCGGTCGCCTGGGGTGAGCGCATGGGCGTGAGTGTCGAGGGGCTGATGGTGCTCACCCGTCGCGACGCGATGGACGACGCGGCGGCAGCCGTGGTGCGTGGCGCCCGGGCCGTCTACCTGGCCGGCGACCAGCAACTCCACCTCCGCGCCGTGGTGAAGGACACGCCACTGTGGGAGGCGATCGCCGCGGTGCCGGATCGCGGTGGCCTGCTCGTCGGTGTCGGCGGGAGCGCCTCGGCGCTGTGCGACCCCATGGTCGATCCTCGCGGCGGCGCGTTCACCCTCGGCCTCGGCCTGGTGCGCGGCCTCGCCTTCGTCAGTGACGCCGAGAAGTACTCCGCCGAGCGGATGCATCGCACCGAGTCTCTTGCCGACACGGCCCTCGCCGAGGCCCCCACGGGTGCAGCGCTGGTGCGCGCGGGCGACACCTGGGAGCGCGTCGGTGAGGTCGAGGTGCGCGGCGAGCTCGGCTGACGGCCCGGCGGGCCGGCCGCTCAGGCGGTGCGGATGGTGACCGACTCGATGATGATCTCGTCGAGCGGGGGCACTCCGTTGCTGGCGAGCGGGTCGGCGAGGTTCTCGAGCGCGCGGACCGTGCTGTCGTAGCCCGTCGTCACCGTGCCGAGCACGGAGTAGCTCGGCGGCAGGCTGGCGCCGTTCTCGCCGGTGATGATGAACCACTGGCCGCCGCCCGAGTCCGGCTGGCCCGTGTTGGCCACCGCCACGACAGCCTCGGCGTAGGGGTCGGTCCCCGGCAGCTCGTCGGGCACGTTGTAGCCGGGCTTGGACTCGTCGTTGTCGACGAGTCCGCACTGCACCACGAAGTCGGCGATGACGCGGTGGCACTGCGCACCGTCGAAGTAGCCGTAGCGGGCGAGCACGACGAAGTTGTTGACGTTGCCCGGTGAGGTCTCGGCGGCGAGCTCGATGGTGAACGAGCCCTTGTTGGTGACGACGTCGGCGAAGTAGGTCTCACCGTCCTCGATGCACTTCTGGGGCGCGCCCTCGAACGCCTCGGGCAGCTCGCTCGAGCCGTCCTCGGCGGGGCAGGGAGCGGTGCCGTACTCGAACACCCGGGCCACGGTCGTGGTGGGGCCGGCCGTCGTGGTGGGCCCTGCCGTGGTGGTGGTGGCGTTCGGATCGGTGGTGGTGCTCGCGTCGACCGTGGTGGTCGGCGCCGCCGTGGTGGTGGTGGCGCTCGACGGTTCGTCGTCACCGACGAACTGGGCCACGATGAACAGCAGCGCGAGCGCCGAGACGATGGCGATGCCCCAGGTGAGGAAGCGCTTCTTGGTCTTCTCGCGGCGCGCCTCGGTCGCGAGCTCCTCGAGCCGCTTCTGACGGTTGGCCTTCTGACGTTCGCGTTTGGCAGTACCCACGAGTTGGGCAGGATAGCGGCGACCCCTGCACGACCATCGGCGGAGCCGGACGGTCCTCGTCGTCATGGACGACTCGCTCATCCCTCGCGCGCCAGGTCGCGCCCACGCACTCGGGCGTTGGGCCGCGCTCGGCGCGCTCGCCGCAGGCCTCGGATGGCTGCTCTGGCGAACCACCGTGGGCCGTGACGGGGTGCCGTGGTGGCTGGTCGGCGGGTGGGCGATCGTCGAGGCGATCGGCCTGATCGGGTGGGCGGTCCTGGTCTGGGCGCTGTGGCCCGACCCCTCGACGGCGCCAGGTGTGACGACGGCCGGCCCGGCAACGGACGAGGTCGGCCGGTCCGAAGCCCTGGTGGTGGTGCGCTGTGGTGAGCAGCCGGTCGATGCCGTGGCGGCGACCGTGATGGCGCTCGGCGGTACGGGACCGGTGACGGTGCTCGACGTGGTCGGGCGCGACGAGGTCCGCGCCTATGCGCTCCGCGCCGGGGTGGGGTACGTCGCGCCGCAGACGCGTGACGACCGCGGTGAGCCGCTCGTCGCGCTCGCGTCCGGGTGCTCCCATGAGCTGCTCGTCCTCCTCGACGCGGGTGATGTCGCGGCGCCGGACATCGTCGAGCGGCTCGCCGCGCGGATGGGTCCGGGTGTTGCGGTCGTCCAGGGGGCGGTGTCGGTGCTGCGCGCCGGCTCGACGGGTCGCGTCCGGCCGGTGCTCGATCTCGACGACGGCGAGGTCGTCGCGGCCACGGTCGTCGAGCGGCGCTTCGAGCCCCAGGTGCTCAACCCGGCGCTCGGCGCTCGCGGCGTCGCCCATCTCACGGGCAGCGGGGCTCTCGTGCGCACCGCTGCCCTCGCGGCCCTGCGCGACGCCGGTCCCGACCGTGGCGGCGAGACGTCTGCTGTGCGGCCGGTGGGAGCGCCGGGTGCGCTGCCGGGCCACGAGCCCGAGGCGATGGAGCACGCCCGCTTGACCATCGCCCTGCTCACCGCGGGGTGGCGGCTCGAGGCCGTTGGTGGTCCGCCCGTCGTGGTCGCGGCGTCCGTCGATGCCGGCGGCTCACCACTGCACGAAGCGGTCGACTCGGTCCGCGGCGCACCCGTGGCGACCGACCCGATCGTGGCCGATCGGGCGCGTGCGGTGGAAGCCTCGGCGGCGCGGATGTCGGCATCTGCTGCGCTCCGACGGCACCCGTCGGGCCGGTTGAGCGTGACGGCCCGCCTGTCGCTGCTCGCCTGGTCGGTCCAGCCGCTCGCAGGAGTGCGGCGCAGCCTGCTCGTCGGCCTCGTGGCCGGTGCCGTGCTCGCCGGCTCGCTGCCGTTCGCCTGGTCGCTCGCCGCCGTGCTCGGGCTGTGGGTGCCCTGGTTCGGCCTCGGCGCGGTGGCGCTCTGGTGGTTGTCGGCGGGTGACCTGCGACCTGGGTCGCGCAGCCGTGCGGCGATGCTCTGCCTCGGCCCGTCGTGGCGCGGTGTCGCGACACCGAACGGCGCTGTCACCACGGGTCGGCACGTGCTCGCCGGTGCGTTCGGCTTCCCCTACGGCACGGCGACGGCGACGGCGATCGTGGCGGTCGGTGTCGTCGTGGCGATGCGCGGGTTGAGCGAGCGCGTCACCCAGCCCCTGGCGCCGATGCCGACCGCCGACAGCGCGGCACTGCTCGTCGTGGCGCTGTGGGTGCTGGCCAGCGGTCTGAGCGCCCTGCGCCTGCTGACGGTGCGGCGGCTGTCGGGCCGGGCCATCCGTGTCGCCACGTCGATGTTCGGCACCTTCGGCGGTCGACCGGTGCTCGTCGTCGACCTCAGCCCGACCGGGGCCGCCATCTCCGGCAGTGTCGACGCCTCGGTCGGTGATCGCCAGATCCTCGAGCTCGTCGTGCCGACGAGCAGCGGGTGCGTGTCGGCCGTGGTCGCCACCGTGGTGGGCAACGTCGGTGACGAGGACGCGTCGCTCCGGGGTCGCCGCGTGGGCCTCGAGTTCGAGCACCTCGAGCCCTACGTCCGCGACGCGCTCGTCGAGTACTGCCTGGTCCAGCCGTTGCGTCAGGGTCTGGTGCAGGCGGGTTCGACGCCGCCGGGCTCGGCGCCCACCGATCCCGGGTCGGCTCCGGCAGGGGTGCGGGTCGACCCCGACGCCACGGTGCCGGCGCGCAGCGGGTTGCGCCTGGTCGCCCTGGTCGCCGTCGTGGGTGCAGCGGTGAGCGTGCTCACGCCCTCCACCGAGGCTGCACCTGCACCGGTGCCGCGCCCGGACGCGATCGACCTGGTCGAGGTGATCGACGTGGCCGGCGAGCGCTGAGGCGCTCAGCGGATGTGGGCGTCGTCGGCGACGTCGTCGAGGTCGTCGGGAGCGAATGCGTCGCTACCGCTTCCGTCGCTCTTGGCCATGAGGTACCCGATCGCCCGCTCGCTGCGCGGGTAGCGCGCGACGAGCTCCCAGAACTCGTCGTCGTGGCCGGCCACCACCAGATGGGCGAGCTCGTGGACGATGACGTAGTCGAGCACCCAGTCCGGGAAGCCGGCGAGCGGCGATGAGATGCGGATCGTCCGCTCAGCCGGTGAGCACGACCCCCAGCGGCGCTGCATGCGGTCGGACCAGGCGATGCTCGCAGGGACGGGAAGGCCGTGGGTGCGCGCCAGTCGCCGCGCCCGGGCCTCGAGGTCGTGCCGTTCGACCGAGCGTCGGCGCAGGTGGCGTCGGCCCATCGTGGCGATCCATCCGTCGACGTCGGCCTCGGGCATCCACCACGGCACCCACAGGACCAGCGCTCCGTCTCGGACCTCCGATGCCACGGTGCGCCGGCGTCGCTTCGAGCGCACCACCTCCACCCGCTCCCACGGCAGGCGTTCGGTCGGCGGCGGCGGTTGCGGCGGAGGCGCCGCCGGCTCGCCCTGGGGCGCGACGGGGAACAGCTCCCCCTGGTTCACGAGGCCTCGCCGGGGCGGCCGTCCTGCCGGGTCGGCGCCGACGGCGGGTCGAGCAGCTCCACCAGATCGCCGGCGTCGACCCGACCGTCGTGGTGGATGTCGAACCAGCTGCCGCCGAGGTTCGGCACCATCGGGTCAGCGGCGTGGAGGTGGCGGCGCACGGCGCGGATGACGCCGCCGTGGCTCACCACGAGCACCTCGCCGCCGCGATGGGCGGTGGCGATGTCGACGAGGGCCGCGAGCACCCGCAGGGCCGCTGCGCCGTAGTCCTCGAACCCGTCTGGGCGCCGCCGCTCGGCGAGGAAGCCGGGCCACCCGGCCTCGACCTCGTCGCGCCGCAGCCCCTCCCACGGCCCGACATGGGTCTCGCGGAGGCGAGCGTCGACCTGCACCGGGCCGGTGCCGTGCAACTCGGCGATGATCTGCGCCGTCAGGTTCGCTCGTTGGAGATCGCTCGCCCAGATCGCGTCGAAGCCGCCGAGCACCTCGGCTGCTGCTGCGGCCTGGCGTTGGCCCTCGTCGTCGAGCGGGATGTCGGCGTGCCCCTGCCAGCGCCCCTCGGCGTTCCACACGGTGCGACCGTGGCGCACCACGAGCACACGGGTGGGAGGTGTGCGCAGGGGCATGCGGCCAGGGTATCGGTGCGCCGGCGTGCGCCCCGGGTACGATCGGCACCGTGGCTGTGCTCAGGTTGTTCGCGGCGGCGCGCGAAGCTGCCGGCACCGGGTCCGACGAGGTCGAGGGCTCGACCGTCGGCGAGGTGCTCGACCGAGCTGCGGCGCGCTACGGCGACGGCTTCGCTGTCGTGCTCGCCACGTGCAAGATCTGGCTGAACGGCAACGCAGCCCAGTCGACCGACCCGGTCGGCGCCGGTGACGAGGTGGCCGTGCTGCCGCCCGTGAGTGGAGGCTCTCTGTGACGGACTTCGACGCACCTCTCGATCCCACCCTGCTGCCGCTCGACGAGCTGCGCGCCCTGCGGGCCCAGTTGCTCGCCGAGGAGGACGCCGTGTCGTACGTGCGTCGTCTGGTGCAGGCGCGGGACAAGGAAATAGACGGCGAGCAAGGGGGGGGACCCACGGCGGACCGGGGGGTGAACCCCCCCAACCAACCCCCGCAACAAGGCGAACCCCAAAACAGCGGGG
>DAINND010000077.1:0-11164 GCA_036736065.1 Ilumatobacteraceae bacterium | reverse complement strand
CCGAGGCGGCCAGCGCGTAGAGGGACCAACTCAGCCGGTAGGCGCGGGTGCGAGGGGCGCGCACGACGGCGCCGAGGTCGGTGAGGGTGCCCATCGTGCGTGAGACCTGGCTGCGCTCGAACCCGGTGAGGGCGGCGAGCTCCGACACGGTGCGCCCCCGATCGTGGCCGCCGAGGTGTGAGAGCAGGACGAGACCTCGCCGGAGGGTGCTGTCGGCAACGGGCATACCAGAGTCTGACCCACGCGTGCACATACTCCAATTCCTTCGACACAGATGAGCGGTCATTGACACATCCGGCGGGGCTGGTCAGCATCGGCGTCCGGGAGGTCGAGGTCGACGATGTGTGGGATCACCGGAGTCTGGGGACGGGCCGACGCGGCCCTGGCGGCACGCCTGCGTGCCTCGATCGCGCATCGCGGGCCCGACGGCGTGGGGCTCGAGCAACGACCCCTCGGCGTGCTGGGCCACTGTCGCCTGGCGATCATGGACCCCGTCGGCGGGGTGCAGCCCATCGCCAACGAGGACCGCTCGTGGTCGATCGTGGCCAACGGCGAGATCTACAACTTCCCGCAGTTGCGCACGGCGCTCGCCGACCGTCACCAGTGGCGCACGGCCAGTGACAGCGAGGCAGTGCTGCATCTGTTCGACGACCACGACACGGCTGCGATGCAGCAACTGCGTGGCATGTTCGCCGTGGCGTTGATGAGCGACGACCGCCTGGTGCTGGCCCGCGATCCGGTGGGCATCAAGCCGCTCTACCTCGGCACCGGCCCGGGCGCCGACGGCCGACCGGTGATGGCGTTCTCGTCGGAGCTCACGGGACTGTGCAACTGGGCCGACGAGGTGAAGACGTTCCCGCCCGGATTCATCTTCGACAGCCGCACCGGCTTCCACCGGTACGCGTCCATCCCGGCGCCCGAACCCGAGCGTGCTGAGGTGGCCGACCACATCGCCGCAGTGCGTGAAGGTCTGGAACGAGCGGTGGTGTCGCACCTGATGAGCGATGTGCCCGTGGGTGCGTTCCTGTCGGGCGGGCTCGATTCGAGCGTGGTGGCAGCCATCGCCCGCAAGCACGTCGACGAACTGCACACGTTCAGTGTCGGTACCGCCGACTCCAGCGACCTCCGTGCTGCACGACGGGTCGCGGCGCACATCGGCTCGATCCACCACGAGTACGTCATCACGCTCGACGACGTCCGTGAGGCGCTGCCCGACATCGTCGCCCACCTCGAGTCGTTCGACATCGACGTGGTGCGCAGCGCCATCCCCACCCACTTCTGCGCCCGGCTGGCTGCCCAACACGTGAAGGTGATCCTCACCGGCGAGGGGGCCGACGAGTTGTTCGCGGGATACCGGTTCCACAAGGAGTTCGGCGACTTCGATCTGCTGCACCGCGAACTGTGCCGGTCGATGAACACCCTCCACAACATCAACCTCCAGCGCGCCGACCGGCTGACGATGCGTCACGGGGTGGAGGGCCGGGTGCCCTTCCTCGACACCGACTTCATCGACCTGGCCCTCCGGGTGCCCGCCGACCTGAAGTTGCCGTACGACGACTCGGGCAGGCGCACCGAGAAGTGGGTGCTGCGCAAGGCGTGCGAGGACCTGCTGCCCGAGGATCTGGTGTGGCGGGTGAAGGAGCAGTTCGACGAGGGCAGCGGCATCGCCGACCTGGTGCAGAACTGCATCGGCGACCTGCTGGCCGATGCGGCGCGGGCCGACGGCTTCGAGCCAGCTGCGCACCGTGCTGCGGCGACCGAGCACCTGCGGTCCGATGAGGAGGCGCTGAACCACCACTTGCTCACCAAGAACCTCGTCCGGCCCGAGTTGCTGCTGGCCAACGTGGCCCGTTGGGCCGACGACCGGGTGTCGACTACGTCGTGATCGCGCGCAGGAACGCCACGGCGTCGGTGCGGTGGCGGGTCCGACGCAGGGGAGGCAGTGCCCGGACTAGGCCCCAGCGGTAGCCGGCGGTCCCGAGCCGCGGGTCGAGGATCGCCACCACGCCGCGGTCGGATGCGCTGCGGATCAGGCGGCCCGTCGCCTGGGCGAGCAGCATCGAGGCACGGGGCAGGTCGATCTCGGCGAACGCCCGCGGGCCGAGCAACTCGCGACGGGCCGACAGCAGCGGAGCGTCGGGTCGGGGTAACTGGATGCGATCGATTATGACGAGGCTCAGCGTCCGACCGGGGATGTCGACCCCCTGGATGAAGCCGGCGGTCGCGAACAAGCAGGTCGACTCGTCGTCGCTGAAGCGACGGATGAGGGCCGTCTTCGGCAGGTCGCGCTGGGTCAGCACCGGCATCGGCAGTCGTGGACGGAGCGCCGTTGCGGCCTCGTCCATCGCACGCCAACTGGTGAACAGCACCAGTGCCCGACCGCCGGCCGCCCCGATGAGTGCCTCGATCTCGGCGTGGACAGCATCGGCGCGCTGGGGCGACCGCGGGTCGGGGAGCTCGACCGGGCAGTAGAGCAGACCGTGGTGCTCGTAGTCGAAGGGGCTGCCGACGTCGAGCACCTCGACGGCATCCTCGGGCAGCCCGACGCGTGCGACGAGCGATGCGGGCACCGTGGCGCTGGCGAGCACCGCGGTGCACTGGCTCCAGGCGCGCTCGCGCAGCAGCGGCCCGACGTCGAGTGGAGCCACCTCGAGCCGTGGCTGCTCAGCCGAGCCCGACACGAACGCGACATCGGCCGTGCGCTGGCCGAGCGCGGTGTCGATGTGCTCGATCAAGCGACTCGCGAGGGTGGTGGCACGCAGCACGCGTTGCTTCGCGTCGTCGACGCTCGAGTCGATCCGGCGCAGCGCAGCCAGCGCGGCGTCGAGGCGCGACCGAGCTGTCACGAGGGTGCGCGCGAGGTCGTCGGGGAGCGGCTCGGGCAGGCGCTGGCCGGCGAGCGGCGCGAGCACTTCGCGCAGCGCTGACGCAGCATCGCTGATCGGTGCGACTGTGGCCGGGTCGTCGAGGATCCGGCGGAGTGCTGCAGCGACGGTGGTGAAGCGGCCCGGCCCGATCTGCAGGCCGATCGTGTCGCTCATCACGTCCTCGAGCTGGTGGGCCTCGTCGACCACGAGCACCTCGTGCTCGGGTAGCACGGTGCCACCGCTGGCCACGTGGAGCCCGTACAGGTGCAGGTTGACGACGATCACATCGGCGCCAGCAGCACGTTCTCGTGCCGCCTCCGCGAAGCACAGGGCTCCCATCGGGCAGCGGGCCCTACCGGGGCACTCGTCGCCCGAGACGGTCACGGCGCGCACGGCGTGGTCGCTCGGCGACCAGTCGAGCTCGGCGAGATCCCCGGTCGCGCTGGTCGAGGCCCATGTGGCGAGCCTGCGCACTTCGGCGCGCGTGGTGACGGCGAGCTCCTCGAGCTCGAGCTGGCCGGTCGCGGCGTCGTCGAGCTCGCGCAGGCGTTGCAGGCAGATGTAGTTGCTCCGCCCCTTCAGCACTGCCCAGTCGAACGGCCTCCCGAGGTGCTCGTCGAGCAGCGGCAGGTCCTTGGTGGCGAGCTGGTCCTGGAGTGCCTTCGTGGCGGTCGCCACCACGGTCCGCCGGCCGGAGAGGATCGCCGGCACGAGGTAGCCGAGCGTCTTGCCGGTACCGGTTCCCGCCTGCACCACCAGGTGGCGACTCGCGCGCAACGCGCCCTCGACCGCCCTGGCCATCTCCTGCTGCCCGGGCCGCTCCTCGGCCCGGGGGAGTGCAGCCGTCACTGCGGCGAGGGAGGCCTCGAGTGTCATGCGGAGGCGAGGGCGAGAGCCGCGTCGAGGTCGGCGGCGTCGAACTCCGGCCAGGGGCGATCGGTGAAGTAGACGTGCGCGCCGCAGATCTGCCAGAGCATGAAGTTGGAGATCCGCAGCTCACCCGACGTGCGCACGAGGACGTCGACCGGCGGGAGCTCGGGGAGGTAGAGATGGCTGCCGAGGCTCGCGTCGGTGATGGTCTCGCCCTCGGCGCGGGCCCGTTCCGCGGCCGACACGAGCTCGGCACGGCTGCCGTAGTCGAACGCGACCGTCAGCACCATGCCGGTGTTCTTCGCCGTGTCGGCGATTGCTCGCCGGATCGCCCGTTGCACGTAGCGCGGCGTTCGCGCGTCGGGCGAATCGAACGGCCGTCCCATCCACTGGATGCGCACGTTGAGCTCGTTGAGCTCGGCCACCCGGCCGAACAGCTTCTTGTGCAGCCCCAGGATGTGGCGCACCTCGGCGCGGGGCCTGACCCAGTTCTCGGTGGAGAAGCCGAACACCGTGAGCCAGCCGACCTCGCGGGTGACGGCGGCCCGGACGAGGCGCGCGAGATTCTCCTCGCCCTCGGTGTGCCCCGCAGTGCGCGGCAGCCCGCGGCGGCGCGCCCAGCGACCGTTGCCATCCATGATGCAGGCAACGTGCAGGGGCCGTCGGCCCGGTCGGGAGAGGTCGTCCGCGTCGATGTCGTCACCCTACCGTGGGCGCCCCTCCTGGTGGAGGGCGTCGACGGCGCTGCACCGCGGTCGGCACGACCCCTGTCCCGTGTCGTGGACAGGTCTGCCCGTCGTGGGAGAATGTCGTCGTGGTGACCAGGGAGGCGACCGACGAGCAACTGCAGTTGCGTCACGTCCTCGTCGTCGGTGGCACCGTCGCCGAGTGGGGCGCGTTGACGGACGAGCAGTGGCGCGCTCGCATCGACACCCTCGGTGAGGTGGCTTCAGCGGCGGGCGCCTCGTGGTTGACCCTGCGGCCGTTCGAGCGTGGCGCCGGTGCCGACGCAGCGCGTCCGGTGCTCCACGACGTGGTCGAGCGCGGCACCTGTGCCGTGATCGTCGATCCCACCCCGGATGGTCGGGAGCGATTGGTGGTGGCCTTGCGCAAGCTCGCCGAAGCCGACCAGCTCACCGAGTCCGCGGTGGCCGCGGCGCTGCTCGCCCCGGCTGCGACCGAGCCCGATCTGGTGCTCGTGCTCGACTCCGGCACCCGCCTGCCGCCCTCACTCGTCTGGGAGCTCGCTTACAGCGAGCTCGTCTACCTCCCCGTGGCGTGGGCTGATCTGCGTGCCGAGCACCTGCTCCGGGCCATCGAGGCCTACCGCCATCGGCACCGCCGCTTCGGCGGCCTCGACTGAGGTCCAGCGTGCGCCGACCGCTCTACCGCGACACCGCCGTGGTGCTGCGGACCCACAAGCTCGGTGAGGCCGATCGCGTCGTGGTGCTCTTCACCGAGGAGCACGGCAAGGTGCGCGCCGTCGCCCGCGGGGTCCGCAAGACGACGTCGAAGTTCGGGGCGCGCCTCGAACCGATGAGCCATGTGCGACTGCTCCTGGCCGAGGGCCGCGACCTCGACATCGTGAGCCAGGCCGACACCGTCGAGTCGCTCGCCCCCCTGATGAACGACCTCGACCATCTCACGAGCGGTCTGGCGATCCTCGAGGCGGTCGACCAGATCACGCCGGACCGTGAGCCGGCGCCGGAGCTGTACCGGATGCTCGTCGGGGCGCTGCGCACGATCGCCCAGCGGCCGAGCACGCTGGTGGTGGCCGCGTTCTACTGGAAGCTGCTCGCGCTCGAAGGCGTGCGACCCGAGCTCGACGCGTGCGTGCGCTGCGGCGAGGAGAGCCCGATCGTCGCCTTCGACGTCAGTGAGGGGGGCGTGCTGTGCCGCAGTTGCCGGACGGGCCACCCGATCTCGGCCGAGGCCCTCGAGCTGATGCGGATGGTGCTCGGCGGCCGCCTCTCGGCCGCGCTCGACGTCGCGCCCGGACCGGCCACCCATGAAGTGGCCTCCCACGCCAACCGGGCGCTCGAGCACCACTTGGAGCGGCGCCTGCGGACCGTTGCGATGTTCGAGCAGCACTGAGCCACGACGCGGGGCGCCCGCTGCGGAGCGCCGCAGCAGGCGTCGAAGAGGAAGATCGGCAGGTTGCCGGCGCTCATCGACAGCACGGTGACCTCGGACGGATCGGGGTAGTCGATCACGTAGTTCCCTGCGTCGTCGAAGCTGCCGAACATCGTGCCGCTCGACTGGAGCACCAGGCTGATGCCCTCGGTCTCGCCGTAGCCGATCGTGTAGCAGCCGCCCTCGCTCACGCTGATGGACGGCTCGAAGTCGGACCAGCGACTGCCCACGGTGACGCCGACCCGCGTGGTCAGGCGGGGCTCGACGGTGCCCTCGTAGCGCCAGCCCACGAAACCGAGCGCTGCTGCCGACGGGCCGCCGAACGTGGCGCACATGCCGTTCGCGAAGCACAACGTGCGCTCGAAGCGCTGGGTGAAGCCGAACTCGTTGTCGGCGGACTCGAACTGGCCGGGGGCCACCTCGTTGGGGTACTCCACCGAGGTGTCCTCCGTCGGCGCGCCGAGCACCGATTGCAGGACTGCGGTCGCCGCCGGCACGGTGGCTCCGTAGACCAGCGGGCCGATGCCGTCCGCGCGCAGCACCAGGTCGGCAGGAGTCAGTGGCGCCGTGGTCGTGGTGGTGGTCTCGGCGACCGTGGTGGTCGCCGCGTCGGTGGTGGTGGAGCCGTCCGTGGTGGGCACGGTGGTGGCGGTGGTCGTGTCGGTCGGCGCCGTGGTGGTCGTGCCGACCACCGTGGACGTGCTGTTGCTGGCGATGACCGCCGGAGCGCCGTCCTGGCCGCAGGCGGCGAGCAGCATGCATCCGATCGACAGGGCGGCGACACGTGTGATGGTGGCTGGCATGGGGCTCCTCGGTTCACGACCGGCGGCGGGGCACGCCGATCCCGCATCGGCATTGTTCCACTACGCGCACCGTCCGCCGTGGCACCTCGTCGAGAGGTGGCACTTCGCCGTGGGGGCCCTGGGGCCGTAGCCTGTGGGCCGTATGCCTGCCACCGACCTCGACCAGATCGTCAACCTGTGCAAGCGGAGGGGCTTCGTCTACCCCTCGGCGGAGATCTACGGCGGCTTCCGTTCGAGCTACGACTACGGCCCGCTCGGGTCGCTCATGCTGCGCAACGTGCGCGAGGCGTGGATCCGGACGATGGTCCAGCAGCGCGACGACGTGCTGCTCATCGACGCCGCGATCCTGGCGCCGCCGCAGGTCTTCGAAGCCAGCGGGCACCTGGCCAACTTCAGCGATCCGCTCGTCGACTGCACCGCCTGCAAGCAGCGCTTCCGCGAGGACCACCTCGTCGACCCGACCACGTGCCCGAACTGCGGGGCGGTCGGGGCGTTCACCGAGGCCCGAGCCTTCAACCTCATGTTCAAGACCTACGCCGGACCGGTCGAGGGCCTGGGCGCCGAGGTCTACATGCGCCCGGAGACGGCGCAGGGCATGTTCGTCAACTTCGTCAACGTGCTCCAGACGAGCCGCAAGAAGCCCCCGTTCGGCATCGCCCAGGTGGGCAAGAGCTTCCGCAACGAGATCACCCCGGGCAACTTCATCTTCCGCACCCGTGAGTTCGAGCAGATGGAGCTCGAGTTCTTCGTGCCGCCGGCGGAGAGCGCTGCCTGGTACGAGTACTGGTGCGCGGCTCGGTTGCGGTGGTACACCGACCTCGGCATCCCGGACGAGATGCTCCGCCTGCGCGCGCACGACGCCGATGAGCTGAGCCACTACTCGGCAGGCACGAGCGATGTCGAGTTCCTCTACCCGTGGGGTTGGGGCGAGCTCGAGGGCATCGCCCAGCGGACCGACTATGACCTGTCGCAGCATGCCCAGCACTCGGGGCAGCGCCTCGACTACTTCGACCAGGCCACCAACGAGCGCTACGTCCCGTACGTGATCGAACCTGCAGCCGGCGTGAACCGGGCGATGGCCGCGTTCCTGCTCGCCGCCTACGACGAGGACGTGGTCAACGACGAGCCGCGCACCGTGCTGCGCCTGCACCCGCGCCTGGCCCCCTACAAGGTGGCCGTCCTGCCGCTCAGCAAGAAGGACACGCTGACGCCGTTGGCCAAGCAACTCCACGCCCGCCTCGCCGAGCGGTACATGGTCGACTACGACGAGACCCAGGCCATCGGTCGGCGCTACCGCCGGCAGGACGAGATCGGCACGCCGCTGTGCGTCACGGTCGACTTCGATTCCCTCGAGGACGACGCTGTCACGATCCGTCACCGCGACAGCACCGAGCAGGTGCGGGTTCCCATCGCCTCGCTCGAGGCCGAGGTCGCCGCCAGGCTCGGGTTCTGACGCGACGAACGGCTACGGTCGGGCGCCTGACACGTCGGAGGAGGACGTCATGAGCAAGATCGGCATGTGGGTGAAGCTCGACCTCAAGCCCGGGACCCGCGACCAGGCAGTGGAGATCATCCAGGAGGCGCTCGCTGCGGTCGAGCACGAGCCCGGCACGCTCGTCTACGTCCTGAATGCAGACCCCAACGACGAGAACGTCCTCTACTTCTACGAGGCCTACACCGACCAGGCGGCCCTCGCCGCCCACGGTGGCGCCGAGTGGTTCAAGGCCTTCGGCCCCAAGCTCGGACCGGTGCTCGCCGGCCGCCCCTCGATGACCTTCCTCGAGGCGCTCGGCGGCAAGGGCCTGTGACCGTGGGGTGCGGTTGATGGCGACCTACCTCGACCGCATCCTGGCCAGGCACCGCGCCGTCGCGGCGGACGACGGCCGTCACCTCGACGAGCTCGTGACGCGAGCTGTCGACATGGCTCCGACCAGGGGGTTCGCCAGCGCCCTGCGCCGTCCCGGTGCGTTGCACGTGATCAGCGAGATCAAGCGCCGCTCACCGTCGAAAGGTGACCTCAACCCCGACCTCGACCCTGCGGTCCTCGCTCGCGACTACGAGCGGGGCGGGGCGAGCTGCCTGAGCGTGCTCACCGACGAGGAGTTCTTCGGCGGCTCGGTGGCCGACCTGCAGTCGGCGCGCGCCGCCTGCTCGCTGCCCGTGCTGCGCAAGGACTTCACCGTGTCGGCCCACGACGTGGCCGATGCCCGGCTGATGGGCGCAGACTGCGTGCTGGTGATCGCCGCCGCCCTCGACCGCGACGAGCTCGTCGGGCTGCACCGACTGGCCGTCGAGGTGGGCCTCGACGTGCTCGTCGAGATCCACGACGAGCACGAGCTCGAGGTGGCGCTCGCCGCCGACGCGTCGCTGATCGGCGTCAACCAGCGCGACCTGGTGACCTTCCAGGTCGACCACGAACGGGCCCTGCGCATGGCGGCGGTCATCCCGGACCATGTGGTGAAGGTGGCCGAGAGCGGTGTGCGCGGCCGGGACGATGCCGCAGCGCTGCATGCCGCCGGGTACCACGCGGTGCTCGTGGGCGAGACGCTGGTCACGTCGGCAGATCCGGCAGACTCCGTCCGGCTGCTGCGCGGCGAACTACCGTGACCAGCACATGTTCGTGAAGATCTGTGGCATCACCAACGAAGACGACGCGCTCTTCGCGGTCGCCATGGGTGCCGACGCGGTCGGGTTCATCTTCGCCCCGTCCGTCCGGCAGGTGGCTGCCCGGCAGGTCTACGACATCACGCGCCGGCTGCCTCCTGAGATCCTGACCGTCGGAGTGTTCCGCGACGAGCACCCCGATCGCGTGATCGACACGCTCGACCGGGCCGGGCTCAAGGCGGCCCAGCTGCACGGGCACGAGACGCCGGGCATGGTCGCCGCTGTGGCCGAGCGGGTGCGCTGGGTCATCAAGGTGGTCGTGGCCGGCAGTGCCGACGCTGCGCGCGCCGACGAGTTCGGCACCGACATGATCATGGTCGAGGGCCCGAACCCGGGCTCGGGCCAACTGTTCGACTGGACTCTGTTCGACTCGCTGCCCGAAGGCCCCCGATACATCGTCGCCGGGGGCCTCGGCCCCGACAACGTCGGTCTGGCCGTCGCCCGGCTCGACCCGTGGGGGGTCGACGTCGCGAGCGGCCTCGAGCGCTCGCCGGGCCGCAAGGATCCGATCAAGGTCAAGCAGTTCATCGAGCGGGCCCGGGCCGCAGCGCCCGAGCGCCACATCGGCCCGGACGCCTTACCCTACGACTGGGCCGACGAGCTCTGAGCCCCTCTCTCGTCCCTTCCTCCCGAACCACCCCCATGGAGCCTCGATGACACTCATGGCAGAGCCTTCCGCCTCCGGCCGCTTCGGCGAGTTCGGCGGCCGTTTCGTCCCCGAGACCCTGGTGCCCGCCTGCCAGGAGCTCGAGCAGGCGTTCCGTGACGCATGGTCCGACGAGGCCTTCCGTGCCGAGTACACAGCAGTGCTGCGCGACTACGCCGGCCGTCCGTCGATCATCACCGAATGCCACAACCTCGGCCGGCAACTCGGCATCCGGCTGATCCTGAAGCGTGAGGACCTCAACCACACCGGCTCGCACAAGATCAACAACGTGATCGGGCAGGCCCTGCTCGCCAAGCGGATGGGCAAGCAGCGGATCATCGCCGAGACCGGCGCCGGGCAGCACGGGGTGGCGAGCGCCACTGCCGCTGCGCTACTCGGGCTCGAGTGCAAGGTCTACATGGGAGCTGTCGACGTCGAGCGCCAGGCGCTCAACGTGTTCCGCATGCGCCTGCTCGGCGCCGAGGTCGAGGCCGTGCACAGTGGCAGCCGCACGCTGAAAGACGCCGTCAACGAGGCGATGCGCGACTGGGTGGCCACCGTCGAGAGCTCGTACTACTGCCTCGGTTCGGTCATGGGCCCGCACCCGTACCCGTGGATGGTGCGCGAGTTCCATCGGGTGATCGGCGACGAGGCCCGCGAGCAGTGCCAAGCGCTGCTCGGTGGCGCGCCGGACGTGGTCGTCGCCTGCGTCGGCGGCGGTTCCAACGCGATGGGCATCTTCAGCGGCTTCGTCGACATCCCCTCGGTCCGTCTCGTCGGTGTCGAGCCGGCCGGCGGTGCGGCCGTCGCCCGTGGCGTACCCGGTGTGGTGCACGGCATGCGCAGCTACCTCATGCAGGACGAGCACGGCCAGGTGCTCGAGGCGCACTCGATCTCGGCCGGGCTCGACTATCCCGGCGTCGGCCCGGAGCACTCGTACCTCGCCTCCATCGGGCGGGCCGAGTACCCGAACGTCACCGACGACGAGGTGATCGCCGGCTTCCAGTTGCTCGCCCGGAGCGAGGGCATCATCCCGGCGCTCGAGTGCGCGCATGCCGTGGCGTGGATCACGCGTGAGGCGCCGTCGATGCAGGGCCAGCCCGTGCTCATGAACCTGTCCGGTCGTGGGGACAAAGCCGTCGCTCAGATGATGGAGATCCTCGGGTGACCGTGGTTCGCCC
>DAINND010000076.1:0-11214 GCA_036736065.1 Ilumatobacteraceae bacterium | reverse complement strand
CACCCGCTCGTGCGCCGGAGTGGAGGCCAACAACCACGCGGCGTTCCGGCTCGGCCTCGAGCTGCTCGTCGACTGCTGCGTCGCCCTCGGCGAACGCAACTCGGCCGCAGCGAGCCGCTGAGCGCATCACCTCGGGACCGACGGCCCATTCGCCGCCGTGCCGAGGCGCCGTAGTGTCGGCCCGGTGAGCGTCGCGATCGCCTGCAGCGGGCTGCGCAAGTCCTTCGGGCGGGCCATCGCCCTCGACGGCCGCGACCTCGAGGTGGCGAGCGGCGAGATCCACGGCTTCCTCGGGCCGAACGGGGCCGGCAAGACGGTGACGATGCGCATCCTGCTCGGCCTGATCCGCCACGATGCCGGCACCGTGCAGGTGCTCGGCGCCGATCCCTGGGCGGATGCGGTCGACCTGCACCGGCGGATCGCCTACGTGCCGGGCGACACCAACCTGTGGCCCAACCTGACGGGCGGCGAGATCCTCGACGTCCTCGCCGACCTGCGCGGGAGCAACGACCCGCAGCGCCAGGCCCACCTCGTCGAACGGTTCGACCTCGACCTGCGTCGACGGGCGCGCAGCTACTCGAAGGGCAACCGGCAGAAGGTGGCGCTCGTCGCTGCGCTGTCCTCGAACGCCGAGCTGCTCGTCCTCGACGAGCCCACGGCCGGGCTCGATCCGTTGATGGAGGCGATCTTCCGCGAGCACGTGCTCGAAGCCCGCGCCGACGGCCGCTCGATCCTGCTGTCGAGCCACGTCCTGGCCGAGGTCGAGAAGCTGTGCGACCGGGTGACGATCATCCGCCGCGGCCGCACGGTCGAGACCGGCAGCCTCGACGACCTGCGCCCCCTCACCCGCACCTCGGTCGCGGCGCGCACCGTGCGACCGGTCGGCGACATCGCCGCCCTGCCCGGCGTGCACGACGTGCGCACCGAGGACGGCCGGGTGCGCTTCGACGTCGACGGCGCCAACCTCGACACCGCCGTGGCCCACCTCGTCGCCGCTGGGTTGCAGTCGCTCACCAGTGCACCACCCACGCTCGAGGAGTTGTTCCTGCGGCACTACGGCGACGAGCTCGCCGAGCCGTGAGCACCCTCGTCGGGGTCGGCCGGTTGACCCGCTTCGTGGTGCGGCGCGACCGGCTGCGCCTCGTGCTGTGGGTGGTCGGGTTGACGTCGGTCGCGCTCGCCTCGGCAGCGAGCCTGCGCAGCGTCTACGACACCCCGGCGAAGGTGGCGAGCTACGTGCGCCTGTTCGGCGACAACCCGGCCCTGGTCGCCTTCGCCGGGCCGGGCTACGGGTTCGACGATCCGAACCTCGGCGTAGTGCTCGTGAACGAGGTCCAGCTGTGGGGCGCCGTCGCTGCCGCGCTGATGGCCATCTTCCTCGTCGTGCGCAACACACGCGCCGAGGAGGACCACGAGCGCGTCGAGCTGGTGCGCTCGGCGGTCGTCGGCCGCCACGCCCCCACCGCAGCCGCGGCCATCGTGGTGGCCGCCGCCGAGCTGGTGGTGGGCGCCGCGATCGCCGCCGGGCTGGTGGCACTCGGCTACCCCACCGTCGGGTCGGTGGCCGTGGCCGGGTCGATGGCCGCGGTCGGGCTGGTGTTCGTGGGCGTCACGGCGCTGTGCGCCCAGCTGCTGGGCACCGGCCGCGGTGCGCGCGGGCTCGCTGCGCTGGTGCTCATCATCGCCTTCGTCGTGCGCGCCGTGGGCGACATCGGCGACAACGCGCTGCGCTGGGCATCGCCGATCGGCTGGGCGCAGGGTGTGCGCGCCTTTGCCGGCGAACGATGGGCGCCCCTCGTGGCCTGCCTGCTGCTGGGTGCGGCCCTGGTCGTGGCGGCCTTCGCCCTGTCGACGCGTCGCGACCTCGGCGCCGGCGTGCTCGCCACGCGCCCCGGGCCGGCGTCGGCGGCCGCGGCGATGCGCACACCGTTCGGCCTCGTCCGTCGGCTGGGCCGCGGCGCGCTCGTCGGCTGGGTGCTCGGCGTCCTGCTGGCCGGCGTGGTCTACGGCTCGATCACCGACGACGTCGAGCAGATGCTCGTCGACAACCCTCAACTCGCCGACTACCTGGCGCGGCTGAGCGGCGTCAGCATCACCGACGCCTATCTCGCTGCAGCGGCGACCATGCTCGCCGTCGTGGCCTGCGGCTGGGCGGTCGCGTCGTCGTTGGCCGCGCACAGCGAGGAGGCCGCTGGCCGGGCCGACCTGCTCCTCAGCGCCCCGCTCGCCCGGCCGCGCTGGCTCGGTGCGCACGTGCTGATGGCCGCCCTCGGTTCAGCGGTGGTGGTGGCAGCGAGCGGCCTCGGCATCGGCATCGGCGCGGCCGTGGTGGTCGGCGACGCCCGGCTGGTGCTCGAGCAGACGGGCGCGGCCCTGGCCCGTCTGCCGGCCGTGCTCGTGCTGGTGGGGGCGACGACCGTGCTCGTCGCGCTCGTGCCCCGGCGCGCCCCGCTCGCGTGGGCGCTGCGCGCCGTGGTGGCCGTGGTCGCCTTCCTCGCCGACGCGCTCGACCTCCCCGGCTGGGTCCGCTCGCTCTCACCGTTCCACCACCTCGCCGAGACCCCGGCCGAGCCGTTGTCGTGGTGGCGTCTCGCCTCCGTCACGGCCGTCGCGGCGATGCTCGTCGTGGTGTCGATGGTGGGGATCCGCCGCCGCGATCTCTCAGTAGTGTGAGGCCATCCTGAACCTGCGCAGCATCCCGTGGCGCCGCGCGCTCGGCACACGAGCCGACTGGCGCCTCGTCCGTCCACCCCGGCCCGGACCGCTCACCCCGGGTATGCGCTGGGTGGGGCCGATCGTGGTCCTCGTCTCGCTGGTGTGCACGTGGCCGGCCTTCGCCGGCACCGCCGGGGAGGACGGTGACGTCTCGTTCGCCCTCTACGTCGGCTCGATCTCGATCGCTGCGATGGCCTGGTCGTTCGTGCTCGCCGTGCGCACCCGTCGGCTCGAGCCGTGGTTCGGTGGCCTCGACCGCATGTACCGGCTGCACCGCTGGCTCGGAGCGCTCGCGGTCGGGACGATGTTCCTGCACGTGCAGACCGTCGACGAGCTCGAACGGGGCATCGCCGGCGCGAGCCGCGACCTGGCCGATGCGGCCGAGGACCTGGCCGGCACCGGGGAGACGATGCTCTACGTGCTCGTCGCGATCAGTGTCGTGCGCCTGGTGCCCACCCGCTGGTGGCGTTGGACCCACAAGTTGCTGGTGGTGCCCTACGCCTTCGCCTGCTTCCACTTCTTCACCGCCGACAAGCCGTACGCGAACGGTTCGGCGTGGGGGTGGTGGTTCGGCGCCGTGATGGTCGCCGGCCTCGTGGCCTGGTTCGTGCGCGTGGTGTGGCGCGACATGGTGCGCCGCGGCATCCCCTACCGCGTCGTCGACAGCGTGCGCGCCGGGTCGACCGTCGAGCTGGTGCTCGAACCGTCCGGCACACGTCGGCTCCGGCACCGCGTCGGGCAGTTCACCTTCCTCAAGCTGCAGGCGGCGGGCATGTCCGAGCCGCACCCGTTCACCATCGCCTCGCACCCGTCCGACAGCCGGCTGCGGTTCGTGGTCCGCGCCCTCGGCGATTGGAGCGACCGGCTGCAGACGCTCGACGTCATCGGCACCGAGGCGCTCGTGGAGGGCCCCTACGGCCGTTTCCGTCCCGTCCCGCGGCGGGCGGCCACCACGGTGTGGGTTGCCGGAGGGGTCGGCATCACCCCGTTCCTCGGGGCGCTGCGCGGCCCGGTGCCCGACGGCCACCCCGTGCCGCACCTCGTCTACCAGGTGCGCACCCGCGATGACGCCCCAGCGCTGGCCGAGCTCGCGCAGGCCCACGCCGCCGGTCGGGTGGTGCTGCACCTGCACGTGTCGTCCGAAGGCGTCCGCGTCGGCCCGGGCACGCTCACGGAGCTGTTCGGGCCCGAGGGCCTGCGCGGCGCCCATGTCGCGGTGTGCGGACCAGCGGGACTGGTCCGCTCCACGGTGGCCGCTGCGCACGCCGCCGGCGCCCACGTGGAGCACGAGGACTTCGACATCCGCTCCGGGGTGGGGCCCGACCTGTCGCGTGAGCTCGATCAGGTCGTGGGCGAGCTCACCCGGCGATGACCACCGGGATCGCCCCGACCTCACCCGGATCGGTCTCGAGGCCCACACCACCGCGCACGACGAGCATCACCGTCGAGCCCGGTTCGGCCGCAGAGAGGTCGAGGGTGACCGAGTAGGGCCCGGGCTCGCCCATCGAGCCGGCCATCGTCTGCTGCGAGTCGAGCAACCTGGCTGCGTCGCCGGCCACGTAGGCGTAGATCGTGCCGCTGGCCTCGAAGCCGATGAAGGTCCCCTCGACGGTCAGCGGGCCGGCGGGCACCGTGGCGCCAACCTCGGGCACCGCGATGGTGGCCATGTCGTTGGCCACACCGATCACGAACCATCCGCTCGACGGGCCGAGCTGGCGCATCAGCAGCAGACCTCTGGGCGAGTCCTCGATCGGGTTGCCGCTCTCTTCGAACCACAGCTCGAACTCCCCGCTGCGCGAGTCGCCGGCACGGAAGTCGCTCAGCACGACGGGCACCTGCAACACCTGGGAGACGAAATCCGCCGCAGCCTCGTCCGGGGTGGTGAACACCACGTCGGCGGCCGGCCAGATGGCGGGCTGCTCGAGCCCGACCGGCGCCGTGGTGGTGGGCTGCGTGGTCGGCGCAGCCGTGGTGGGGGCCACGGTCGTGGGCGCCACGGTCGTGGGCGCGACCGTGGTGGGCGCGATGGTCGTCGCGGCCGACGAGGACGTGGTCGAATCGGCCGTCTCGTCATCGCCGCAGGCGGTGACGGACAACAGCGCCACGAGGGCGGCGACGGCAGGGGCGCGACGGGTTCGAGAGGTCATGGCACCAGTCAGCCTCGCCCGGCGGGCGATCACCAGGGACCAACGGCCCGTCGTCGCCACCCGGCTGAGTCGTCGGTCACAGGCTGCGCGCCCGATCGATCATGTGAACTGCTTCACATGGCCGTAGCGTTTCCGGGCGTGGTCCGCCACGCCGCCCCCACCCCTCGTTCGATCGGACGGCTCCCATGATCGCTCGCATCGGCCGCTGGTGCTTCCGCAACCGGCGCTCCACCCTCGCAGCTTGGTTCATCGCCCTCGTCGGTGTCGGCGTGCTCGCCAACGGCATCATCGGGCCGAGCTTCTCGACGCAGTTCTCGATCCCGGCCTCCGAGAGCGCCGACGGGTTCGACGTCCTGTCGGAGCACTTCGCCGAGGTCGGCGCCGGCCGGCTGGGCGGCTCGATCGTGTTCCGCGCCGAGCAAGGCGTCACCGACCCCGACGTGCAGGCGGCGATGAGCCAGATGTTCACCGAGGTCGACGAGCTCGAGGGCGTGACGGTGGTCGACCCGTACGGTCCGCGAGGCTTCGGCCAGATCAACCCTGACGGCACCATCGCCTTCGCGACGATCAACCTCGACCCGTCGCTCGACCAGATGCAGATGTCCGAGATCGGCCGCGAGGTCCAGGCCCTGGCCCCCCAGATCGACGGCCTCCGGGTCGAGGTGGGCGGCCAGGCGCTGTCGGAGTTCAAGCCCCCCAAGTCCGAGCTGCTCGGCCTCGGCTTCGCGATCATCGTGCTGATCCTCGCCTTCGGCTCGGTGCTGGCGATGGGCCTCCCGATCGGCGTCGCCCTGTTCGGCGTGGGCCTCGGCGCCAGCGTCGTCGCCCTCGTCAGCCACATCGTCACCATCCCCGCCTTCGCGACCAGCCTCGGGGCGATGATCGGGCTCGCGGTGGGCATCGACTACGCGCTGTTCATCGTCACCCGCTACCGCGAGAACCTGCACCGCGGCATGTCTTTCGAGAACGCCGCCGTGGCGGCGATGGACACCGCCGGACGGGCCGTCGTCTTCGCCGGCCTCACCGTGGTCGTGTCGCTGCTCGGCATGCTGCTCATCGGCCTCGAGTTCGTCTCGGGCATGGGCATCGGCGCAGCGACCACCGTCGCCGTCACCATGCTCGCCTCGGTCACGCTGCTGCCGGCGCTGCTCGGCTTCGCCGGACCACGCGTCGAGGTCACCCGCTGGCGCGGCATCATCGCCGCCGGCTTCGTGGCCCTCGCCCTGTTCGGCGCCGGCCTCGGCATCGACGCCCTGCTCGTGGGCGTCCCGCTGGCGCTCGTCACGCTCATCGCCGGCTTCGCCCTCGCCCCGCTGCGCCGCGAGCTCCCGCCGCGCACGCCCAAGCCGATGCGCGAGACCCTGCCCTACCGCTGGAGCCGCATCGTGCAGGCCCGACCGTGGAGCATGCTGCTGATCGGCACGCTGATCCTCGGCCTGCTCGCCGCGCCCGTGCTGTCGCTGCGCCTCGGCTTCTCCGACGAGGGCAACTTCCCCACCGACACCACCACCCGCCAGGCCTACGACCTGTTGGCCGAGGGGTTCGGGCCCGGGTTCAACGGGCCGCTGGTGGCCGCGGTCACCTTCACCAGCGCCCAGGACGCCGCCGCCCTCCCCGCGCTGGCCGCCGCGATCGGCGCCGACCCGGGCGTGCAGTTCCCGCCGCAGCCGTTCCCCGACGACCCCGCCGCGCCCCGCGCCGCGCTGCTGCAGATCATCCCCACCACGGCGCCGCAGGACGAGGCCACGGTCCAGACGGTCGAGCGCCTGCGCAACGACGTGATCCCGGCGGCGATCGCGGGCACCGGCCTCGAGGTGTTCGTCACCGGCGCCACGGCGGCCTCGATCGACTTCACCAACTACCTGTCGGCGCGCCTCGTCCTGTTCATCGCTGTGGTGCTGCTGCTGTCGTTCGTGCTGCTGATGATGGTCTTCCGGTCGCTGCTCGTGCCGCTCAAGGCCGTCATCATGAACGTGCTGTCGATCGCCGCCGCCTACGGCGTGGTGGTGGCCGTGTTCCAGTGGGGCTGGGGCGCCAGCCTGCTCGGCGTGGCGCCGGCCCCGATCGAGCCGTTCGTGCCGATGATGATGTTCGCCATCGTGTTCGGCCTGTCGATGGACTACGAGGTCTTCCTGCTGTCGCGGGTCAAGGAGGAGTTCGACCGCACGGGCGACGCGAAGAACTCCGTGGCCGACGGCCTGGCGGCGACGGCGCGGGTCATCACCGCTGCGGCGGCGATCATGATCGTGGTCTTCGGCGCCTTCCTGCTCGAGGACGACCGGGTGATCAAGCTCTTCGGTGTCGGCCTGGCCGTGGCCGTGCTGCTCGACGCCACGCTCGTGCGCCTGCTGCTCGTCCCCGCCACCATGGAGCTGCTCGGAGCGCGCAACTGGTGGCTGCCGGGCTGGCTCGACCGGCTGCTGCCCCGCCTCGACGTCGAAGGCCCTGCCGAGCACCAGGTTCCGCTCGACGATCTGATCGGCCTCGACCGCGACGACGACACCGACCTCACGCTTTCATCCCGCTGAGGTGGTCCGCTCCCCCGACGGGCTCACCTACAGTCAGGCAACATTCTCAGGAGGTTGTCATGGCAGGGACATTCGAGGTCTACGTCGACGTGGCCGGTGAGTACCGGTTCCGGCTCAAGGCGAGCAACGGCGAGATCATCGCGGTGGGCGAGGGCTACAAGACCAAGGAGCACTGCCTGAACGGCGTGAACTCGGTGAAGAGCAACGCTCCCGACGCGCCGATCATCGAGCTCGCCTGAGCTCCGGGCGTCACCCGGCGCCCGCCCGTGTCCATGAGCAGGACGGAGTGACGTCCCGTCGGTCTGTCGCGCCCCGGCCAATGTGAACGGCGTGCACATGGTGCGCGAGACTCGGGCCATGGCGCGCACCGGCTACCACCACGGCTCGCTCCACGAGGCACTGGTGGACGCGGCGTTCGCTGCGGCGCGTGTCGCCGGCCCGGAGGCCGTGCAGGTGCGAGCGCTCGCCAAGCAGCTCGGCGTGTCGCCCTCGGCCGTCTACCGCCACGTGCCCGACCGCGACCATCTGCTCGCCGAGGTGTCGCGCCTGGCACGGCAGGAGTTGGCCGAGCGGCAGATCGCTGCTCGCGACGCGGTCGCGGTGCCGCAGCGGGAGACCGCTCAGGTCCGGGCGCGTCTGCGTTTCCGGGCCGTGGGCCAGGCCTACGTCGACTTCGCCGTCACCGAGCCGCGCCTGTTCGACACGGCGTTCACGCCCTGCGCCGCGCGCTCGGCGGCCCCCGACGACCCGTCGGCGTGGCAGGTGCTGCTCGACGGTGTGGCCGAGCTCGCCGCGGCCGGGGTGATCGGGCCCGAGCGCGTCGACGAGGCTCCGCTCATCGCCTGGGCCGCGGTGCACGGCATCGCCTCGATCGTGGTCCGCGACGCGTTGGACGCGTCGACCACCGTCGATCACGCCGTCGGCACCGTGCTCGACGGCGTCATGCGCGCGTTGACGGCGTGAAGCGCACCGGCATCGACTTCACCCCGGCGATGAAGCTCGACGCCAGCAGCTCCGGGTCACCGGCCGGCGCCAGGTCGGGCAGGCGGATCAGCAGCTCGCGGAACATCGCCGCGATCTCGATGCGCGCGACGTGCATCCCGAGGCACAGGTGCGGACCGCCTGCGCCGAACGCGACGTGCGGGTTGGGCGAGCGGCCGACGTCGAAGCGGTCCGGATCGGCGAACACCTCCTCGTCGCGGTTGGCCGATCCGTAGAACATCACCACGCGGTCGCCGGCGCGCAGTTGCTGGCCGCGCAGCACCGTGTCGTCCATGACGGTGCGCTGGAAGTTGGCGACCGGGCTGGTGTAGCGCAGCATCTCCTCGACCGCCGTGGGCAGCAGCCCGTCGAGGTCGGCCGTGAGCCGTGCCCGCTCGGCGGGGTGGTCGAACAGCTGCTGCATGCCGGCCGCCACCAGGTTGCGCGTCGTGTCGCCTCCTGCGTTGACGAGCAGCAGGAAGAAGAACTGCAGCTCGCCGTCGGTGAGCCGGTCGCCGTCGATCTCGGCCTGCACCAGGGCGGAGGCGATGTCGTCGCCGGGGTTGCGGCGTTTGGCCTCGACCACACCGGCGGCATAGGTGAGCATCTCGATGACGGCCATCATCCGCTCCTCGCGCGAGTGCACGGCGTCGTCGGTGGTGTGCATGATCTCGGTGAGCTCGTAGAGGCGTTCGCCGTCGGCGCGCGGGATGCCCATCAGCTCGGCGATCAGGCCCGACGGCAGGCGGCCGGCCACATCGGCCACCAGGTCGCACTCGCCGCGCTCGATCACGTCGTCGACGATCTCGCGGCTCAGCTCGGCCACCCGGTGGGTGAGCAGCTGCGCGTTCTTCGGGGTGAACCCACGCGAGACGAGCAGCTTGAAGCGGTCGTGCTGGGGCGGGTCCATGAACAGCATCATCTGCAGGTTCGGCGCCAACTCCTCGGGCGTCGGGTCACCGAGCATCGGCCCCTTGGCCGCCGAGCTGAACAGCTTCGGCTGGCGGCTGATGGTGCGCACGTCGTCGTAGCGGGTGATCGCCCAGAAGCCGTCGGTCCCGGGCTGCGGGTGACGGTGGACGGGTGCGTTGGCACGCAGCCACGCGTACTGCGCCCACGGGTGGCCGTGGCGGAAGGCCTCCGGCGAGATGAGATCGATCGGCTCCCCCATGTCCACCTCCTGCATCGCCACATCCTGTCAGGCGTGGCGGGCGCGCCAGTAGCCGACCGCGAGGTGGTACACGACGTGGCGTTGCCCCCACCATCCGGGTGTGCGCGGGTGGTCGAAGTCGTGCTCGGGCCGACGCTGCAGGCCGAGGCGCTCCATCACCGCACGGCTGCGGACGTTGGTGACCGTGGTGAACGAGTAGATGTCGGTCAGGCCCACCCGTTCGAAGCCGTCACGCAGCACCTCGCCCGCGGCCTCCGTCGCGTAGCCGTGGCCCCAGGCCCAGCGCGCCAGACGCCAGCCGATCTCGACGTGCGGGCCCATCGGGGTGTCGAAGGTGGTGCGGTTCAGCCCGGTGAAGCCGGCGAGGCGGCCGTCCACCTCGAGCGCCCACAGCCCGAAGCCGTTCGTCTCGAAGCCCTGCTCGATGCGCTCGACCATGGCCGCGGACTCGACCGGCGCGAGCGTGGCCGGGAAGAACTCCATCACCTCGGGGTCGGCGTTCATCTCGGCGAACGGGCGCAGGTCGTCGTCGTGCCAGCGGCGCAGCAGGGTGCGGGCGGTGCGCAGCCGATCGGTCATGTCCCCGAGGGTACCGACGCGCCTCGCGGCTCAGCCGAGCGGCCAGGTGGCCACGGTCCGGTAGCGGGCGCCGTCGGGGTGCAGGCGGCTCTCCACCAGGGCCACCTCGTCGACGTCGAACTCGGCCTCGACCATCATCCCGAGCGCGCGTGGCATGGGGACGTGGTGCTTCAGCCGAGCGAGCGTGAGGTGGCCGACGAACCGGGCCCGGGGTCGTTCGCCGAGGTCCGCGGTGCACGCCGTCACCGCGGCGGCGAGGTCGTCGAGGCCGTGCACCGGCACCACCAGTGCCCGGTCGCCGAGCACGTCGATGCCCGGACCGAGGCGGGCCGTCGCTCGCGGGACGTGCAGCGCGTCGAGGGCAGCCGCTGCGTCGTCGATGTCGGCGGCGCCGAGGAAGCGCAACGTGACGTGCCAGTTGTCCGGTGGCACGAAGCGCACACCGCGCTGGTCCTTGCGCGGCAGGGCCCGCAGCTCCTCGACCACCTCCTCGGGTGGCCACACCGCGACGAACAGCCGGGTCATCGACCTCCGGCGGTCAGCCGACGAGGGCCGGGGCCAGGGTGCGCCACTGGTCGACCGGCAGGGCCCGCGGGTCGCTGGTGAGCACCTGCACGCACACGTGGTCGGCGCCCGCGTCGCGGTGCTGCTGCACCCGGGCGACGATCGCCGCCTCGTCACCCCAGCCGATCAGCGCGTCGACCAAGCGGTCGCTGCCACCGTTGGCGATGTCATCGTCGGTGAAGCCGGCGCGCTTCCAGTTGTTGGCGTAGTTCGGCAGGGCCAGGTAGGTGGCCAGGTGCATGCGGGCGATCTCGCGGGCGCGGGCCGGGTCGGTCTCGAGCACCACACCCACCTCGCTGGCCACCAGCCCGTCGGCGCCGATGCCGGCGCGGGCGGCCGCGGTGAGCTCGGGCGTCACCAGGTAGGGGTGGGTGCCGGCCGAGCGGGTGCGGGCCAGCTCGAGCATCTTCGGGCCGAGCGCAGCGATCACCCGGTCGTTCACACCGAGCGGCGTCGCCGCGGCGTCGAGGCCGTCGAGGTAGGCGGCCATCGTGTCGACCGGCGTGGTGTAGGTGCCCGGCGCGTTGCC